>JBOHWA010000817.1:0-2922 GCA_050735855.1 Binatia bacterium | reverse complement strand
GGCGCGCGCCGGGCTGGCCAGCACCTGGTGAACGATCTCGGCGATGTCGGCCGGCTGCAGGAACTTGGCGCGGTCGACGCGTTTGTTGGGCGGGATGAGATCGGTGTCGACCACACCGGGGCAGATGGCGGCGACCTTGATGCCGTGCTCGCGCACCTCGTCGAACAGCGACTGGGTGAAGCCGAGCAGGCCGAACTTCGCCGCTGCGTATGCCGCCTCGCCGGCCCGCCCCTGCTTGCCGGCGATCGAGGCGATGTTGACGATCGCGCCGCGCCCGTGCGCCAGCATGTCGGGCAGCACCAGCCGGGTGAGCACCATCGGCGCGCGCAGGCAGGTGGCGAGCGTGCGGTCCCAATCGGCCAGCGAGGTCTTCACCACCGGCGTGCGCGGCGGGGCAAAGCCGGCGTTGTTGACCAGCACCGTGATGCGGCCGAGGCGCTCGATGACGAAGCGCACCGCCTGCTCGAGCTCGGCGTCGTGCGTCACGTCGGCGGACAGCGCTAGGACCGGCCGAGTGGCCGGATCGGCGCCGGCCTCGGCGACGGTCTCCGCCAGCTCGCTCTCGGTGCGGGCGAGCGCGGCCACCCGACAGCCGGCGCGCGCCAGGCGCACGGCGATGGCCCGCCCGATGCCGCGCCCGGCGCCGGTGACCAGCGCGACCTGATCCTGCATTGAATCCCCCACGCGGTCCTCTCTACCAGAGCGGCAGGCCGGGACGTCAATTGCCCGCAGTGCGCGGCGCCTCGCGAACGCCATGGCAGCCGCTGCATCGGGTGACCGAGATCCGTGGCCGGGAGCGCGGGCGGCCCGCCCGCTCCTGGGCGGTGTGGGGCCTGGCGTCAGGGGGCGGGTCCGCCATGGGAGGCTTGAGTGCCGGAGCGGGCGGGCCGCCCGCGCTCCCAGCCATGAGCACCGTGCGGCGCGCTGGCGCGCGCAATGGCATCACTCGGGCTCTGCTCGCTCGCTGTCCGCTGACAGTGGCGCGTCGAGGTGCGCCTCGCCTGCGGGAGCGTCATCGGTCGGCTCGTTGTCGTACGGCTCGTCCTCGTGCGGCGGATCGGGCTCGAGCCCCTGCGGCTCGAGGTCCCCCGGCACCATCTCCGCCGAGACCGGCGCCTCGACGGCCTGGGCGGGCAGGGCGGTGCCGAGGCGCAGGGCGCGCATCTGATCCTGGAGCGGGCCGAGCTCGCGCAGCGGCTGCGAGATGCGCGAGCCGAGCGGCTGGTCGATGTCGTGCTTCACGGCGCCGGCCGAGTTCTCCGTCATGCTGCCGCCGCCGCTCAACGTCCGCCGGTCGCTGACCGGGCCGCGCGACCATTCGGACATCGGCCCGCTCAGCATGCCGCGCGTCGTCGCGTCGCGCATCGGGCCGGAGCGTCCCGCGCTGCCGCTGCTCTCGCCGATCGTGCCGTCGCCAGACATCGGCCGGCCGCCGAGTGGGCCGCCGGTGGCCGACATGGGCTCTGCGTTCGCTCCGGCGGTGAGCGTCTCGCCCGGATCGCGTACCTGTGCGGCGGTGGGCAGTGCGCCACTGGCCGAGAGAAGGACGGCGAGGGCGCAGGGCAGGCTGAGGCGCAGAGAGGTGCGGCGGCGGGGCCGGCGCACCGGCGGGTGCGGATCGAAACGTGTGGCCGGCCGGATCAGCGGCACACACCCGAGGCGCGCGCGGCGCGCGCCACCGCCTGGCCGATGCGCAGGGCGACCTGCTTGTCCAGCGGGTCGGGCAGGATGCGCTCCGGCGTGGGTTCGATCACGTAGGCGGCCAGGGCCTCGGCGGCGGCGACCTTCATGTCCTCGTTGACCACCGTGGCGCCGGCATCGAGCGCGCCGCGGAAGATGCCGGGGAAGGCCAGGACGTTGTTGATCTGGTTGGGGAAGTCGCTGCGCCCGGTGCCGACGACGACGGCGCCGGCCTCGCGCGCCACGTCGGGCATGATCTCCGGGATCGGGTTCGCCATGGCGAGGATGATCGGGTGCTGGCGCATGCCCTGCACCATCTCGGCCGTGACCGTGTTGCCCTGCGACAGGCCGATGAAGATGTCGGCGCCCTTCAGCGCGTCGGCCAGGCTGCCCTTGAGGTTGTTCTTGTTGGTGCGCTGCGCCAGCTCGTGCTTGTAGGCGTTCAGGTCGGTGCGGTCGCGGTGCACGATGCCCTTCGAGTCGCACATGATCACGTCGCCCGGCTTCGGCGCTTTGCCGAGCTCGCCATAGCTGAGGATCAGGCGCGCGCAGGCGATGGCCGAGGCGCCGCTGCCGTTGAAGACGATGGTGCACTCGTTGAGCTTCTTGTTGGCGACCTTGAGCGCGTTGAGCAGCGCGGCGAGCACGACGATGGCGGTACCGTGCTGGTCGTCATGGAAGACCGGGATGCCGAGATCCTGCAGGCGTGCTTCGACGTCGAAACAGCGCGGCGCCGAGATGTCCTCGAGGTTGATGCCGCCGAACACCGGCGCGATCAGGCGCACGGCCTTGACGATCTCGTCGACGTCCTGCGTCGCCAGGCAGATCGGGAACGCGTCGACCCCGGCGAACTCCTTGAACAGCACCGCCTTGCCTTCCATCACCGGGATGGCGGCCTCGGGTCCGAGGTTGCCGATGCCGAGGATGGCCGAGCCGTCGGAGACCACCGCGACGGTGTTGTGCTTGATGGTCAGCTCGAAGACGCGCGACGGCTTGGCGGCGATCTCCTGGCAGACCTGGGCGACGCCGGGGGTGTAGGCGAGGCTGAGATCCTTGCGGTTCCTGAGGCCAACTTTGCTGCGCACCTCGAGCTTGCCGTGCAGCTCGGAGTGGAGGGCGACGGATTCCTTGTCGAGCTCGGTCATAAGATTGGGTAATCTCGCTGGTCGGTCGCGGCGATGCAAGCCAGGCCGACCGACAGGCGTGGAAGGAGGCGGGGAGGGGAGGCGCGGGCGGTTGGCG
>JBOHWA010000816.1:0-11051 GCA_050735855.1 Binatia bacterium | reverse complement strand
GCGCCCGCCAGGTGGGCTCAGCCCTCGGCGTGCGCCGCGCTCCTGGGCACCGCCGGCTGCAGGATCTCCTGCAGGACCGCCTGGATCTCCTGCACCAGGCCGTCCCAATCGCGGTTGGTGGGGGTGAAGGTGAGTTGGAAGTCGGCCGACAGGCGGTAGCGGCCCTTGCCGCGCTTGACCAGCTCGACCAGCTGGTCGACCTCGACCGGCGCCTCGGGGTGGAAGGTGAGGGTGACGCTGCCCTGGCGCAGCAGGGCGCGCACGATCATGCAGGCCTTCAGCGTGCGGCGCAGATCCATGACGCGCAGGAAGCTGTCGACCAACGGGGGGATCTTGCCGTAGCGCTCGCGCAGCTCGGCGGCGATGTCCTCGGTTTCCGCCGTGCTGTGGGTCGCGGCCAGGCGGCGGTAGAAGACCAGGCGCTGGTTCTCGTCGGGGATGTACGTATCCGGGATGTAGGCCGGGAAGCCGAGCTGGATCTCCGGCTCGACCTCGATGTGGCGCCGCTGGCCGCGCAGCTCCTGCACCGCCTCCTCCATCATCTGGGTGTACAGCTCGAAGCCGACGGCGGTGATCTGCCCCGACTGCTGCTTGCCGAGCAGGTTGCCGGCGCCGCGGATCTCGAGATCGTGCGCGGCGAGCTTGAAGCCGCCGCCGAGGTCGTCGAGCTCCTGCAGCACGCGCAGCCGCTTCTGTGCGTCCTTGCTGATCAGGTGCTCGCCGGGGATCATCAAATAGGCATAGGCGCGCTCGTGCGAGCGGCCGACGCGGCCGCGCAGCTGGTAGAGCTGCGCCAGGCCGAAGTGGTCGGCGCGGTTGATGAGGATGGTGTTGGCGTTGGGGATGTCGAGACCCGACTCGATGATCGCCGAGCAGACCAGCACTTGCACCTCGCGCGCCATGAACTTGAGCATGACCTTCTCGAGCTCGTGCTCGCGCATCTGGCCGTGCCCGACGGCGAAGCTCGCGGCGGGCACCAGCGTGCGCAGGTGCTGCGCCATGATCTCGATGTTCTCGACCTTGTTGTGGACGAAGAACACCTGGCCGCCGCGGCCGATCTCGCGCTCGATGGCGTCGCGGATGACGTCGTCGTCGTAGTGGGTGACGTAGGTGCGCACCGCCAGGCGGTCGACCGGCGGCGTCTCGATGACGCTGAGGTCGCGGATGCCCATCAGCGACATCTGCAGCGTGCGCGGGATCGGCGTGGCGGTGAGCGCCATGACGTCGACCAGCTTGCGCAGGTCCTTGATCTTCTCCTTGTGTTTGACGCCGAAGCGATGCTCCTCGTCGATCACCAGCAGGCCGAGGTTCTTGAACTCGACGTCGGCCGAGAGCAGCCGGTGGGTGCCGACGACGATGTCGACCTCGCCCGCCTTGAGGGCGCGCAGCACGTCGCGCTGCTGGCCGGCGGTCTGGAAGCGCGAGAGCTGCTCGACGCGCACCGGGTAGCCGTCGCAGCGCTTGCGCATGGTGGTGAAGTGCTGGTGCGCCAGGACGGTGGTCGGCACCAGCACGGCGACCTGGCGGCCGTCCATCACCGCGAGGAACGTGCCGCGCATGGCGACCTCGGTCTTGCCGTAGCCGACGTCGCCGCACACCAGGCGATCCATCGGCTTGCGCCGCATCAGATCGCTCAGCACGTCCTCGATCGCCTGCTTCTGGTCGGGCGTCTCCTCGAACGGGAAGGTGGCCTCGAACTCGCGGAAGTAGGCGTCGGGCGGGCAGTAGGCCTTGCGCTCGTCGATCTCGCGCGCGGCGTAGATGGCGAGCAGCTCCTGCGCCATGGCGAGGATCGATTCGCGCGTCTTGGCTTTGACCTTGTCCCAGCTGGCGCCGCCGAGCTTGTCGAGCGGCGGCGCGGTGCCGTCGGGGCCGACGTACTTCTGCACCAGCGTGATGCGGTCGACGGGCAGGTACAGCCGATCGCCGCCGCTGTACTCGAGGTGCAGATAGTCGCCCTCGGTGCCGGCGACCTGCAGGTGGCGCAGGCCGCGGTAGCGGCCAACGCCGTGGTCGAGATGGACGACGTAGTCCTCCGGCTTGATCTCGCTCAGGCTCTTGAGCAGCTGCGAGACCGAGACGCGCCGCCCGGCGCGGCGGCGCGTCTCGCCGAAGACGTCGGCCTCGGTGACGACGACGAGGTCCTCGTCGGGGACGCGGAAGCCCTCGCTCAAGTGACCGAGCACGACCTGCACCGGCGGGCCGTCGCCAGTCGCCGCCGCGCCCCCCGGCGCGGGGAAGGTGACGCTCTGCGCCAACGGCGCGACGCGCACCTCGTTCGTCTCCAGCAGCCGCTGCAGGCGGATGCCCTGCGCTTCGGTGCCGGCGACGAAGATGACCCGCTGGCCGTCGGCGACCCACTTCTGCACCTGCTCGGCGACCGGCGCGAAGCTGATCTCGTTGCGCTGGTGCAGGCGCTTGGCCTTGAGGTCGGCGGTGGAGAACGACTGCAGGCTGAGGCGCGTCTCGGCGGCATCGGCGGCGAGCATGTCGAGCATTTCCATCTCCACCACCGGTCGCGCCGCCAGCGCGGCGCGCCAGGCGGACGGCGTCAGGTAGAGCCGTTCCGGCGGCGGGAAGAAGCGGTGCTCGCTCTCGCGCTCGGCGGCGCGCTTCTGCACGCCCGCGTCGATCTTCTCCAGAGCGGCGTCGACATCGCCGGCCTGGTCGACGAACACCGCCGTCTCCGCCGGCAGGTAGTCCCACAGCGTATCGAGCTGCTGGTAGAAATAGGGCAGGCAGAACTCGACGCCGGGGAACAGCAGGCCGCTGGCCAGGCCGTCCATCATGAGGTGGCGCTCGTCGTGGGCGATCTCGAGATCGAGGGCGCGCGCCTCGATGGCGCGCGCGATCTCGGGCCGCTGGCCGGCGGTGGGGTCGAACTCGCGCATCGGCAGGATGAGCAGCTCGCCGACCGCGCCGGTCAGGCGCTGGCTGACCGGGTCGAACTCCTGCAGCGATTCGATCGCGTCGCCGGCAAGTTGCAGGCGCAGGGGGTTCGGATGGGCGGGCGGGAAGACGTCGAGGATGCCGCCGCGGACGCTGAAGTCGCCGCGATCCTCGACCAGCGGCACGCGCCGGTAGCCCCAGCCGACGAGTTGCTCGGCGACCGCGTCGCGATCGATCTCCTCGCCCTCGACGACATACAGGTAGCGCGCCGCGAAGTGGACGCGCGGCGCCACCCGCTGCAGCAGCGACTCGGGCGTCGTGACGATGATCGGGTTGGCGGTCTGGCGCAGATGGTAGAGGCCCTCGATGCGCGCCGCGATGACGTCGGACGGCGGCGAGAGATCCTCGAACGGGGTGATCTCCCAGGCCGGCAGATAGTGGATGCGGCGGCTGAATGGGGTGGCGTCATCGGCTTCGCCGGCGCAGAAGCGCAGGTCCGCCGCCAGGCGCTCGGCCTCCTTGCCGGTCGGGCAGACGATCAGCGCCGGGCGCGGGGCGTCGCCGAGCAGCCGGCAGAGGAAGTAGGGGCGGGCGCCCCCTTTGAGCCCCTGCACGCGCCAACGGCGTCCCGTGGCGGGCGGTCGCAGGCCGCCCGCCAGCGTGCGCAGCGCAGTATCCCAGTGGGTCGACATCGCGGAGAAGCGGGGACCGTACCAACCCCGTTCCGCGCCCACAAGAATGCATGGTTTGGGGCTGCGCGGTCAGTTGCCCGTGCTATAGTTTGCCGCGCATGGAGACGCCGGCTCGGATCATGGTGATCGAGGACGATCCCGACCTGATGCGCTTGATGACGCACACCTTGAAGTCGGCGGGGTTCAACGTGATCCAGGCCTACGGGGGCGAGGACGCGCTGCGCAAGGTCAAGTTGCAGAAGCCCGATCTGATCCTCACCGATCTGGCCATGCCGAAGATGAGCGGCGTCGAGGTGATCGCGCACGTCAAGGCGGACGCCGACACCAAGGACATCCCGGTGGTCGCCGTCACCGCCTTCACCTGGGACACCATCGCCCAGTCGGCCAGCCAGGTGGGCTGTGACAGCTTCGTCTCCAAGCCGTTCAACGCGGTGCGCCTGCTGCAGGAGGTGAGCAAGTACGTCACCCTGCCCGGCAAGCAGCCGGTGGGGTCGGGCGCGGCGCGCGGCTGAGCCCGGCGTTTCAGTCGGTCGACGTCTGGTTGGCGCGGCGGAAGGCGGCGTAGACGTCGACCAGGGTCTCGCGCTGGCGCTCGGTGAGATGCGGATCGCGGCGCATCTCGCGCACCGCGTCCGCTTCCTCGATCTCGCGCGGGTCGAGCACGCCGGCCTGCAGGTAGAGGGTCTCGGCCGAGAGGCGCAGGGCGCCGGCCAGCGACTGCAGCAGCGTCTGGCTGGGGTTCTTCAGGCCGCCCTCGATTTCGCGCAGCACGACGCCGGGGATGCCGCTGCGCTCGATGATCTTGCGCAGCGAGATATCGGCCAGGCTGCGCTGGCGGCGCAGGTAGTCGGACAGCGACGACTGGGTCTTGACGCGCTTCGCCGGCAGCGGCGTGTCGCCCGCCGTACGCACTGCCTTCGACGCCTTCCGCGAACGGCTCATCCTCGCGTCCTCCCGCGGCTCACCGGTTAGCGCGGATCGCGCGATGCCACAATGGTCGCCGACGTCGGGCGCGGCGCGGGTGCCTTTTGGTTCCGTTCAGGGCTATGTGCGTCACCGCCATGTCCGCTGCCGCTGCCGACCGCACCCCGACCGCCGCCCTGTCGCTGGTGCGCCGCTTTCCGGCCCTGGCGGGCCTGCCGCGCCATGCGCTGACCGCGCTGCCGACGCCGGTGCAGGCGCTGGCGCGAGTCGGGCAGCGCGTCGGCCACGGCGGCCTGTGGATCAAGCGCGACGATCTGTCGTGTCCGCTCTACGGCGGCAACAAGCCGCGCAAGCTCGAGTGGCTGCTCGGCGCGGCGCGGGCGCGCGGGCGGACCGGGGTGATCACCTTCGGCGGCATCGGCACGCACCATGGCCTGGCGACGACGATCTGCGCCGGCGACGCCGGCCTGCGCAGCGTCCTGGTGCTGCTGCCGCAGCCGCTGACCGAGGACGTGCGCCACAGCCTGCTGCTCGACCACGCCTACGGCGCCGAGATGCATCTGGCCGGATCGGTCGGCGGCATCGTCGCCCGCTCGCTGCGTCTGGTCGGCGCGGCGCTGGTACGCGGCGCCCCGCTGGCGATCATCCCGACCGGCGGGACCTCGGCGCTGGGCGCGATCGGCTACGTCGAGGCGGCCTGCGAGCTGGCCGAGCAGGTACGCGCCGGCCTGCTGCCGGAGCCCGGTGCGATCGTCGTGCCGCTCGGCAGCGGCGGCACCCTCGCCGGTCTGGCGCTCGGCTGCCGGCTGGCCGGTCTGCGCAGCCGCGTGGTGGGCATCCTGGTGACCGATATCCTGCCGCCGTCGGGGGCGCGTCTGGCGCGGCTCGCCGGCGCCAGCCTGCGGCTGCTGCGCCGTGCGGCGCCGGAGGTGCCGACGGTGCGACTGGGGGCCGACATGGTCGCGATCGAGTCCGGCTACCTCGGCCGCGCCTACGGTGCGCCGACCGACGCCGGCCTCGCGGCCCGCCAGCTATTGGCAGACGAAGAGGGCATTCGCCTCGACACGACCTACACCGCCAAGAGCATGGCGGCGATGCTCGACCTGTCGGCCACCCCCGCGTTCCGCCACCAACCCCTGCTGTTCTGGAACACCTACAGCTCGATCGATCCCGGCGCGGCGCTGCCGGCGCTGCCCGACTGGCGCCAGTTGCCGACCCCGTTCCATCAGTTTTTCGCTTAGGGTCGCGACGGCCGCGGTTGCCGCTAACTGCGGCGTGTGTCACGGAAAGAAGATGCGGTTGTCGGTCCCGATCGGTCGCCGGACGTTCCTGCGCGCCGGTGGAATGTCCGCCGGCATGCTGGCGCTCGGACGGTTGCGTGCGCTGCCGGCTGCCTGTGCGGAATCGGTTCCAGCCGATGGGCGCTTGCGCGTCCTCGGCCCGCGCGACGCGGAGATTCTCGGCGCCGTCGCCGGGCGCATCACCTTCACCGGCGACCGCAAGATGCCGCTGTTCGGCGACACGCCGGCGCTGGTCACCATCGACACCGCGCTGCTGCAACTGCCGCCGGACGTTTCGCAGCAGCTCTCCTGGGCGCTGCGCATGATCGAGTACGGCCCGCCGCTGTCCGTCGGCAAGTTCTCGACCTTCACCGGGTTGTCGCCCGAGTGGCAGGACGTGATGCTGATGACCTGGGAGCAGAGCAGCGTCCGCCTGCTGCGCATTGCCTTTCAGGCGATGAAGAACCTCTCGATGCTGGGCTACTACGCGCAGACCGACACCTGGGCGGCCATCCACTATCAGGGGCCGTGGATCGTGCGGCCGCCGCGCGTCGTCGGCGATGCGCGGTAGGAACCGGATATGATTGCCAAGGGCGTCCAGGCCACGGCGGACCTGCGGCTCACCGCCGAGGTGTGCGTCATCGGCTCGGGTGCCGGCGGGGCGGTGGTCGCCAAGGAACTGGCCGAGGCCGGGCGCGATGTCGTGCTGCTCGAGCAGGGCGGCCACTACACCAAGGAGGATTTCACCCAGCGCGAAGACGAGATGATGCCGCTGCTCTACGAGGACATGGGGCAGCGGGCGACGAGGGACCAGACCATCCTCGTCCTGCAGGGCCGCAACGTCGGCGGCTCGACCGTGCACAACCTCTGCTACTGTTTCCGCACCCCCGAGCCGATTCTTGCCAAGTGGCAGCGCGAGGCGGGCGTGCGCGAGTTGACCCCCGCCGACCTGTTGCCGTCGTTCGAGCGCGTCGAGCGCATGCTCAAGGTCAAGCCGATCCTCCCCGAGGAGGTCAACCGGCTCAACGACAAGGTGCGCCAGGGGTGTGAGCAACTCGGCTACAGCGGCTTCGTCACCAACCACAACCGCGAGAACTGCGCGCGCTCCGGCTTCTGCCTGCTCGGCTGCCCGTTCGACGCCAAGCAGAGCATGCTGATCACCTACATCCCCGCCGCCGACCGCGCCGGCGCGCGCATCTACGCCGACTGCGCCGTGCGCCGCCTGGTGGCGGAAGCGGGGCGGGTGCGCCGCGTCGAGGGCGAGGTGACCGACGCGCTCGGACGGCCGAGCCATCGCTTCAGCGTCGACGCGCAGGTCGTCGTGCTCTGTGCCGGCGCGATCAATTCACCCGGCTTGCTGTTGTCGAGCGGCATCGCCAACGCCAACCAGCGCGTCGGGGCCGACCTGCATCTGCATCCGAGCGTGCTGATCTCGGGGGTCTACGACGAGGACATCTACGGCTATCAGGGCATCCCGCAGAGCTACTACGTCGACGAGTTCATCGACCTCGAGCAGGACCCCGACAGCGGCTACGTGCTGATGCCGGTGTACGGTTTCCCGGTGATGACCGCGACGCAGCTGCCCGGCTTTGGTCCCAGCCACTTCGCGATGATGAAGAACTATCACCGCATGGTCGGCCTGTTGGTGTTGATGCACGATCAGTCGAGCGGTCGCGTCACCGTCGACCGGCACGGCCGCCCGCAGATCGACTACACGCTCAACCCCGCCGAGCAGGGCCTCATGGCCGAGGGCATGTTGCACTGCGCCGAGATCCTCTTTGCCAGCGGCGCCACGCAGGTGTTGGCGCCCTACAGCCAGCCGCTGGTGCTCGAGCCCGAGGACGACCTCGCCGTGCTGCTCGAGCGCGGCGTGCGCCAGGGCGACATCCCGCTTGCCTCGACCCATCCGCAGAGCACCTGCCCGATGGGCGAGGACCCGCGCCGCTCGGTGGTCAACTCCTACGGCCAGTCGCACGAGCTGAAGAACCTCTTTATCGCCGACATGGGCGTGTTCCCCAGCTCGCTTGGCGCCCCGCCGCAGATCACCACCGCCGCCCTCGGCGACCGCACTGCGCGCTACATCGCCGCCAACTGGTCGAGCCTGACGCGCTGATCGGCGCGCCGCTCAGTCGGGCGCGAACTTGGGCAGGGTGACGTCGTCGCTGATCTCTTCGAAGACGACGTGGACCGGCATGCCGATGTGAATGTCGGCCGGGGCGATGTCGATCAGGCTGGAGAGCATGCGGACGCCCTCGACCAGTTGCACGATGACCACGGCGTACGGCACCTCGTCGGCGAAGCCCGGGTGGTAGACCTGGTGCATCACGTTGAAGCTGAAGATCGTGCCGTTGCCGGAGACGTGCACCCAGTCGGCCGTGGTCGCCAGGCAGTTGGAGCAGATGGCGCGCGCCGGGAAGCGCAGCGCGGCGCAGGCGGTGCAGCGCTGCACGAGCAGCTCGCCGCGCTGCGCCCCCTCATAGAAGGGACGCATCTCGGCGGAGATCGCCGGGACCGGCTTGGCGCCGGATTCAGGCGACATTGGCGAGCACCAGGGTGGCGTGGGTCGAGAGGATGCCGCCGTTGCCGCTGACCAGCGCCACCGAGGCGCCGGGCACCTGGCGCGCGCCGCCCTCGCCGCGCAGTTGGATGACGGCTTCCGAGATCGGCGTCATGCCCCACATATAGAACGACGAGAGCTGGCCGCCGCCGGTGTTGAGCGGCAGGGCGCCGCCCGGCGCGATGCGGCCGTCGGCGACGAACGGTCCGCCTTCGCCCTTCCTGCAGAAGCCGTAGTCCTCGAGCGTGACCAGGACGGTGAAGGTGTAGCAGTCGTAGAGTTCGACCACGTCGATGTCGTCGAGCGCCACGCCCGCCATGCGGAACGCGGCGTCCTTTGCCAGCGGCGCGCCGGAGGCGAGGGTCTCGACCGGGTCGCCCCCCGGATGCCCCTGCCCCATGCCGAGCACGTACACCGGTGCGCGACGGAGGTCGCGGGCGCGCTCGGCGCTGGTGACGATCACCGCCAGACCACCGTTCGACACCAGGCAGCAGTCGAACAGGTGAAACGGCTCCACCACCCAGCGCGAGGCCTGATACTCCTCCAGCGTCAGCGGTGTGGCGTGGAACTGCGCCGCGGGATTGCGATTCGCCCACTGGCGTTCGGCCACGGCGATCGCCCCCAGGTGGTCGTTGGTGGTGCCGTAGAGATGCATGTGGCGCTGCGCGACCATCGCGTACATGGCGTTGACGCCGAACTGGCCGTAGGCGGCGTCGAGCCCGCGGCCGAAGGCGTAGGCGCCGGCCGAGCCGCTGCCGCCGGCGCGCTCGCTCTTCGGCTGCGGCGGTTTGAGCGGCGCGTCGGAGAAGACGCAGGCGACCGCGCTGCACAGGCCGTTGGCAATCGACTGGGCGGCGTAGTGGATCATCGTGCCGGCCGTCGCGCCGCCCGAGTTCATGCTGGCCGAGAGGCGGAGGTTGCGCAGGCCCATCGCCTGCTGAAGCTGGAACGACGCCATGCCCATGTCGCCCCACGACAGGCCCGGGTTGACCAGCAGACCATCGAGATCGGTGCGCGTCAGGCCGGCGTCGTCCAATGCCAGGCGCACGGCCTCGCTGGCGAAGCCGATGTGGTTGTGGTCGTAGACCTTCCCCTGCGGTGTGATGCCCAGGCCGGCGATGGCGGTGCGTGCGCGCAGCGACATGTGCGGTCGGACTAGCGCGCGCGCCGCGCGCGGGCAAGGTCCGCCGGACCGCTCAGCGGCCGCCGATGAGATACTGCAGCAGCAGAAAAGCGAAGACGACCGAGAAGAAGCTGATGAAGCGGGCGTGCGGCAGCTCCCGCAGCAGCGCGATGCTGCCGACCAGGCAGGCGACGCCGATCGCCAGCGACAGCGGTGGGAGGAACGAGAAGCGCATCGAGGTGCTGACCGTCGCGAGCAGCAGGACGGCCCAGAAGACGCCCATGCCGGCGAGGGCCGTGGCGCACCAGCGGGTGCGTCTGGCGCCGAGGGCGGCCGCCAGCGGCAGGCCGGCGAGCACCAGGCTGGCGAGCGGGTGAACGAAACCAGGCGGGCGTGCGCCGAGGCGGCCGAAGCGGGCGCTGATATCGGCGTCGATGCCGACGCCGCCGGCGCGGCCGTCGGCGCCGTAGCAGAGCACGTCGGCCCACCCCGGACCGGTGGGCTCGTAGATGTAGGGGCGTCCCCATGGATCGACCGGCACGCGGTCGAGGAACTCGGGCACCAGCTTGGCGACCCCTTCCTTCTCGCTCGGCAGGCGCTGGTGCCGATTGCGATAGCGGTCGAGCTTCGAGGCGAGGTCGCGGGTGCCGAGCACGGCGACGCCGTATTCGCCGCTGCCGTCGAGGCCGTCGTAGACGGCGGTCATGGTGCGCGCCAGCACCACCATGACCAGCGGACTGATCAGCAGACCGAGGACGAAGCCACCCCAGGTCGCGACGCGCGGGTGGTCGAAGCGCACGAGCTCAGCGCTTGAGAATGCGGAAGTGTTGCCGCAGCTTGACGACCTGGTCCTGCACCGAGGGCGAGCGCTGGGCGTCGGTGAGCGCGTGGAACAACTCGGTGTCGTTCACTTCCGCCTCCGCATCGGCCGATTGCTCGATGGCGTCGAGCAGGTCGTTGATCAAGCGCGGGATCTCGCGCTGCGGCACCACCAGGTCGCCGCGTCCGAGGCTGCCGCTCCAGTTGGCGGCGTAGGGGCGCAGCACGTCGAGGATCTTCTCGGTCTCGGGGCGTTCACGCATGGTGATAGGGAAGACTACCACAGCGCGTCCGGTGACGAAACGGTTGGGATCACTCCCACCAACTCGATTGCCAGCGCGGCGGACGGTTGCTATCTCTCCTCGCAGCGCGCCGAACGGCGCGCCCTGCGGCAGGAGCGACTATCCATGGCGACGATGATCACGAGCGAGTGCATCAACTGCGGCGCCTGCGAGCCGGAGTGCCCCAATACGGCCATCTACCAGGGTGGCGTCGAATGGGAGTTCAACGGCGTCAAGCACGCGGCGTTGGTCGCCGACGTCTTCTATATCGTGCCGGAGAAGTGCACCGAGTGCGTTGGGTTTCACGACCAGGAGGCATGCGCCGCGGTCTGCCCGGTCGACGTCTGCATTCCCAACCCTGACATTCCGGAGACCGAGACCGTTTTGCTGCAGCGCGCTCGCGAGCTCCATCCCGAGGCCGAGTTCGGGGCCACGTTCCCGTCGCGCTTCCGCACCGATGACGCCGCGGCGCCCGCGGTGGTGGCG
>JBOHWA010000815.1:0-3662 GCA_050735855.1 Binatia bacterium | reverse complement strand
CCGCTACGCGGTGCGGGGCAAGTTCTTCGTCCGCGGGGCGGACAAGTTCTTCCTCAAGAGCGTCACCTACGGCCCCTTCGCGCCGGGTGAGGACGGGGCGCAGTTCCCGCGCCCGGCGCTGGCCCAGCGCGACTTCGCGCTCATGCGCGAGCTCGGGGCCAACGCCATCCGCACCTTCACCGTGCCGCCGATCTGGCTGCTCGACCTGGCGCACGAGTACGATCTGGGCGTCGTCGTCGGCCTGCCCTGGACCGAGCACGTCTGCTTTCTCGAGGACCCGGCCGTCGTGGCGCAGATCCGCGCCGCCGTGGGCGACGGGGTCGAGCGCTGCCAGCGCCACCCGGCCGTCTTCGCCTACCTGGTCGGCAACGAGATCCCCCCCGACATCGTCCGCTGGCTCGGGGCCGAGCGCGTCGCGGCGTTCCTCACCGACCTCTGCGCCGAGGTGAAGCGCGTCGATCCGCACGGGCTGGTCAGCTACGCCAACTTCCCGCCCACCGAGTACCTCGATCTCGAGCAGCTCGATTTCCTCTGCTTCAACGTCTACCTGCACCGCGAGCCCGACTTCCGCCGCTACCTCGCCCGGCTGCAGAGCCTGGCCGGCGACCAGCCGCTGGTGCTGACCGAGTTCGGCGTCGACTCCTTCCGCGAGGGCGCCGACGGCCAGGCGGCGATACTCTCCTGGCAGGCGCGCGCCGCCTTCGAACTCGGCGTGGCGGGCACCTCGATCTTCGCCTGGACCGACGACTGGTTCACCGGCGGCTTCCAGGTCGAGGACTGGGCCTTCGGCCTGGTCGACCGCGAGCGGGCCCGCAAACCGGCCTTTCACGAAGTGCAGCGCATCTATCGCAGCGAGCTGCCGATCGTGCCCCCGTCACCGCCGATGATCTCGGTGGTGATCTGCGCCTATAACGCCGAGCGTACGATGCAGGCCTGCCTGGAGTCGCTGCGCACGCTGCGCTACCCCGACTTCGAGGTGGTGATCGTCAACGACGGCTCCACCGACGGCACGCTGGCAATCGCCGAGGCCTTCCCCGAGATGCGCACCATCTCGCAGGAGAACAAGGGCCTCAGCGCCGCGCGCAACGTCGGCATCGAGGCGGCGCGCGGCGCCATCGTCGCCTTCACCGACTCCGACTGCGTCGTCGATCCCGACTGGCTGACGTACCTCGCCTACAGTTTCCTGCACAGCGGCTTCGTCGCCGTCGGCGGCCCCAATCTGCCGCCGCCGGAGGAGTCGCGCACCGCCGCCTGCGTCGCGGCGTCGCCCGGCGGGCCGACGCACGTGCTGTTGAACGACGACGTGGCGGAGCACATCCCGGGCTGCAATATGGCCTTCCGCAAGGACGTGCTGGAGGGCATCAGCGGCTTCGATCCGGTCTTTCGTGCCGCGGGCGACGACGTCGACCTGTGTTGGCGCCTGCAGAACCAGGGGCACGTGATCGGTTTCAGCCCCGCGGCGATGGTCTGGCACTTCCGCCGCAACACCGTGAAGGCCTACATCAAGCAGCAGATGGGCTATGGCGCGGCGGAGGCGCTGCTCTACTTCAAGCATCCGTACCGCTTCAATCTGCTCGGCCAGTCGAAGTGGCTGGGGCGGATCTACGGCGATCTCGAGCACTCGCTCTTCATGCGCCGGCCGGTGATCTACTACGGCACCTTCGGCCGCTCGCTGTTCCAGACGCTGTACGAGGCGCCGTCGTCAATCGTCGCCTTCCTGCCGTTCACGCTGGAGTGGAACGTCGCCGCCGTCGTGCTGCTGGTCGGCTGCTTCGGCGGCGGCCCGTTTGCCGTGCTGGCGGCGCTGCCGCTGCTCATCGCCTTTGCCGCCGCGCTGGCGACCGCCTGGCGAGCGCGCATCGAGCCGCGCCACGACACCTGGAGCAGCCGTGTCCTGGTGGGGGCGCTGACCTACGTCGGCCCGCTGGCGCGCAGCCTGCAGCGCTATCGCACCCGCCTCGAAGACGTCCGGGCGGTCGAGCGGGTGCAGTTCGTCGCTGCGTCGCAGGCGCCGCGCATCCGCTGGTGGGCGCGCACCTTCTCGCTCGCCTATTGGTCCGAGCACAGCCGCGAGAAGGAAGAGCTGCTGCAGGGGGTGATCGAGTTCCTCGAGACCGGCAAGTACCAGGTGGCGATCGACCAGGGTTGGACCGACTGGGACATCGAGGTCCACCGCGGTCTGTGGACGCGCGCCAAGCTGACGGTCGCGGTCGAACACCACGGCGGTGCCAAGCGCGTGCTGCGCGTGCGCTGCCGGCTGCACCCGTCGATGGTGGCGCGCGTCGCCGCCGGCTCGATGCTGGCCGTCGTCGCGGCGATCGGCGTGCTGGCGCATCCGGCGGTGGCGGTGGTGATCGGCGGGCTCGGCGTCCTCGCCGGCGCCGGCCTCGCCCGCAGCGTCGTCGGCCTCGGCGGCGTGCTCTTTCAGGTCGTGGAGATGGTGGCCGGGCGCCTCGGGATGACCGCGCTGGGGCGGCGCCGCATCGACGGTTCACCATGATCCTGCGCCCGACCGCGGCGTATCTCTGGCCGTATCGCTGGCGCATCGGCGTGGCACTGCTGCAGGTGGCGGCCATGAGCGCCCTCGAGCTGCTCAAGCCATGGCCGCTGCAGATCGTCATCGACTCGGTCCTCGGCGGCAAGCCGGTCGCATGGACGCCGCTGGCCGGCTTGACGCCGCCGCACCTGCTGGCCGCCGCCGCCGTCGGCCTGGTGGTGATCTACCTGGTGCTCGGTGTGGTCGCGGTGTGGAACAACTACACCACGATCTCGGTCGGGCAGGGGATGGTCAACGACCTGCGCAGCCGCTTCTACGCGCACCTGCAGCGCCTGTCGCTCTCCTTTCACGCCCGCGCCAGCGTTGGCGATCTCATCTACCGCGTCACCGCCGACACCTACGCCATCCAGACGCTGGCGATGAACGGCCTCTTCCCCATCCTCGCGTCGGTACTGTTGCTCGGCGGCATGGCGGTGGTGATGGTGCGCATCGACGCGTGGCTGACCGTCATCGCGCTCGGCATCGGCCCGCTGTTGCTGCTCGGCATCGTGCTGGTCAACCGCCGCATCTCGGCCGCGGCCACCGAGGTGCGCGAGCGCGAGAGCGCCGTCTACGAGATCGTCCAGCGCAACCTGTCGGCGATCAAGATCGTCCAGGCGTTCTCGCGCGAAGGCGTCGAGCACCGCCGCTTCGTCGCCGGCAGCGAGGCCAGTCTGCGCAGCGCGCTGCGCCTGTACACCATGCAGACGGCCTACGCGTCGGCCACCAACGTCGTGGTCGCCGCCGGCACGGCGACGGTCCTCTTCGTCGGCGCCCAGCAGGTCTGGGAGGGGCGGCTGACGGTCGGCGAGATCGTCGTCTTCATCAGCTACCTGGGCTCGCTCTACGCGCCGATCAACTCGCTGGTGCAGACCTACGGGCTCATCCAGGGCGCCAAAGCGGGCGTCGTGCGCGTCTTCAGCATCCTGCACGCCGAGCCGACGATGCGCGACGGGACCGCGGACCTGCCGGCGCCGGTGCGTGGCGCGGTCGAGTTCCGCCACGTGTCCTTCGCCTATCCCGGCGGCGCGCCGGCGCTGCACGACATCACGCTGCAGATCGCGGCGGGCGAGCGCGTCGCGATCGTCGGGCCGACCGGAGCCGGCAAGAGCACGCTGGTCAGCCT
>JBOHWA010000814.1:0-8944 GCA_050735855.1 Binatia bacterium | reverse complement strand
CCCGCCAGCCACACCGGCAGCGCCATCCACATCTTCGCCAGCGGCGGGTGCTCGGGATTCAACCGGTAGTCGGCGCGCTCGAGGCAGGCGACGCCCGCCGCGATGTGGAAGCCCTCGTCGAAGGTGGCCGAGTCGCGGCCGGCGGAATACCCCGCCAGTCCGACGAAGACAGCGAGCAGCACCGGCACTGCCGCGCGCGCCGGCACACCGGCGACGCGGCTGCGTCCGCGATCGAGGACGCTCCAGCCTGCGGCGCTCACGACCTCTCACCCGGGTTGGCAACCCCAGCGTCCGCCCGGTATGCCTCGCCGGGGGAATTCGAGTGAAGGTCTCCGGCTTCACCATCGCCAGGCGCGCCGTCACCTTCGGCTATCCGTTGGAGGAATCGATCCGCTCGTTGCTGCCGGCGGTCGACGAGTACGTCGTCGCCGTCGGCGATGGCGACGACGGCACCTGGGAGCTGGTGGCGGGCATCGGCGACCCGAAGATCCGCGCCTTCCGCACCACCTGGGATTTCAGCCAGCAGCAGTGGCTGATGCTCTCCGACGAGACCAACAAGGCGCTGGCCGCCTGCACCGGCGATTGGGCGGTGTATCTCCAGGCCGACGAAGTGCTGCACGAAGCGGAGCTGCCGGCGCTGCGCGCCGCGCTGACCCGCTACCGAGACACGCGCGTCGAGACGCTCAGCTTCCGCTATCACCACTTCTACGGCTCCTACGCCATGGTGCAGGACGATCCACGCCGTTGGTACCGCCGCGCCACCCGCGCCCTCAAGACCGGCCATGACATCTATGCCGTCGGCGACGCCTGCGCCTTCGAGGTACGCGAGCGTGAGCGCTGGCGCCGGCCGCGCCGCGCCGATCTGCCGCTGCACGTCTACCACTACGGCTGGGTCCAACCGCCGGAGCTCATGCGGCATCGCATGCACAACCGCGACCGGCTGTTTCGCGGCGAGGACTGGCAGCAACCGACCCCGGCGGAGGCCATCGAGGCGTACGACGCCGTCGGCACCCTGCAGCCGTTTCGTGGCAGTCATCCGGCAGTCATGCGCAACCGCATCGCGGCCCAGACCTGGCGCTTCGAGCCGCGCCTGGCCCCGCGCCCCATCGCCTGGCTGCGCCGCCAGGGCTGGTACGCCAGCTGGGCCTGGTCGAGGCTGCAGGAGCGCCTCCGCAGCGGCGGGACACCACGTTGACAGCGAGACTGACACAGGAGTACTTTTAGCGACCTCGCTTGAATGCGCTCGACCCGATCGGCGCATGCAGAGCGATCTCACCACCTCGTGGACCTGGCCCCGCGCGGTCGGCGCCTGATTCAGGCCGTCCCCTGGAGGTAGCATGTCCGTTCGAGTCCCCGCTCCCGCCGCCCTGCCGCCGGCGACACTCGATCGGCTGCGCTCTAATTGAAGGAGTTTGCCTATGGCAACTGCATGGTTTGGTCCCTGTCCGCATTGCAAGTCCGCGCTGTCGTACCTCGAAGGCGTCACCGGCAGCACGATGAACCCGAAGTGCCCGCATTGTAAGGAGCCGATCACCGTCACCTGCGCGACGTTCCTCATGGCGGATCGCTCGCGGCGCATCCAGGTTGCCGCCAAGGCCCCGGCGCGGCGCTGAGACACGCAGGCGCGGCGCGGCCTGGGTGGGGTCCGCCGCGCACCGCGGTCACAGCGCCTCAGGGCGACAGGGCCGCGAACAGGTTGTTGAACGACTCCGCCAGCGTCGGGTGGGCGAACGTCGCCTCGCGCAGGCGCGCCACCGGCACGCGGCCCAGCATGGCGATCTCGAGCATCGACATGAGCTCGCCGCCCTCGACGCCGAGCACGGCGGCGCCGAGCAGACCGCCGGTCGACCGGTCGACGATCGCCTTCATCAGCCCGCGCGTCTCGTCCATCTCGAGCGCCCGCGCCACGGAGCTCATCGGCATCGTCGCGACGGCGACATCGTGCCCGCGCTGCCGCGCCTCGCGCTCCGTCATGCCGACGCGACCGAGCTGCGGGTCGATGTAGAGCGTATACGGCACGACCCGGTCGGTGGTGGTCGCCTGCCCGCCCTCGAGCAGGTTGGTGCGCAGGATGCGGAAGTCGTCGTAGGAGATGTGGGTGAACGCAGGTCCGCCGGTGACATCGCCCAGGGCGAAGACGCCGTCGGCCGAGGTCTCCAGGCGCGCGTTCACCTGGACGAAGCCGCGCGCGTCGGTCGCGATCCCGGCGGCGTCAAAGCCGAGCCGCTCGGTGTTGGGCACGCGGCCGGCCGCGACCAGCAGGTGCGAGACCTCGACGCGGCGCTCGCCACCGGGGGTGCTCAGCGTCGCCCGCACGCCGCCGTCCGGCAGCGCGTCGACCCGCGTCGCGGTCGCGCCGAGCAGCAGATCGAGGCCGTCCTCCGCCATGATCTGCGCCACGGCGCGGCAGATGTCCTCGTCTTCGCGCGGCAGCAGCGTCTCGGCGCGCTGCACGATGGTGACGCGGCTGCCGAAGCGCCGCATCATCTGTCCGAACTCGAGCCCGATGTAGCCGCCGCCGAGCACCAACAGGTGCGCCGGCACCGCGTCCAACTCCATGATGCTGGTCGAGTCGAGGTACGGTAGGTCGGCCAGCCCCGGCGTCGACGGCAGCGCCGGGCGGCCGCCGCTGTTGATGAAGATCCAATCGGCCTGCACCCGCTGCACGCCACCGTCGGGGCCCACCACCTCGAGCGTGCGCGGCGCGACGAAGCGCGCCGTCGCCAGCTGCAGCGTCAGGTTCGGCGTCGCGCGCAGGCGCTGCTCGCTGCCGCCGCGGAAGCTTTCGACGATGTCCCGCTTGCGCTGGCGCACCACGCGCATGTCGACCGCCACCGGCCCGGTCTGCACGCCGTAGTCCGCCCCGCGCCGCGCCAGATAGGCCACCCGCGCGCTGGCCACCATCGTCTTGGTCGGCGTGCAGCCCTCGTTCACGCAGGTGCCGCCGACGTGCTTGGCCTCGACCAGCAGGGTCCGCCGCCCGCCGTCAGCCAGCGCCCGCGCCAGCGGCACACCGCCCTGCCCGGCTCCGATGACGATCGCGTCGTACACCTGTGGGGCGCCCTGCTCGTGCGTCATCGCTCTGTCCCTCTCCGCCGCGGAGCCGTGGAATCGACGGCGCCGACGATGGCGCACTTCGGCGCCACGATCAATTGCGCCGCGGCCGCGCGGGACGGTTTGAGGCTCAGGCGCGACGGCGCGTCGTCGGCTCGAGGGCACCGGCGAGAGCGCGCACGGTGCGCTCGATCACGGCGGTGGCACGGCGGCTGCTCAGGGTACGATCGGCGCGCAACACGTCCCACGCCTCGAAGCTGAGGGCCAGCTCAAACGCCTCGACCAAGTCGGCCGGCGCCCCCGCCAGCTCGGGCAGCCAGTCGAGCAGATCGTCGTGGAGCCCCTGCTGCAGGCGCTGGTGGCGCCCCTGCAGGAAGCGCGATCGCCAGCGCTGCAGGTTGGCCGAACGCTTGTAGGGCGCGACGCGTTCGAAGAGCGCGACGCGCTGGCGCACCAGCCCGACGATGCGCGCGTCGCGGCGGCCGCGGCGCACGCCGCCGCGCAGGATCTGTACGGCGTCGCCCTCGATGCGCGCATCCATGGCCGCGTACAAGCTCTCCATCTCGGAGAAGTGCCGGAAGACGCTGCGGATGCCGACGCCGGCCTCGTCCGCCACTTGTTGCGCCGTCGGCCGCAGCACGCCGCCACCGATCAGCTGCATGAGGGCGTTAACGATCGCCTCGCGGCTGCGCTCGCCACGGCGGAAGCGCCCGTCGAGAGCGACGGCAGAGAGGGCGGTGGCTTTCTTCACGGCGTTCCTCACGGGTTGTCCGGTCGCGCGCGCTGGGTATCGAGTCGATGCCCCAGCCGTCAAGCACGCGCGGCGCGCCGCCCGCCGTTCACCGTTGACCGTAGGGGATATAGTGGCATAAGTTATGTCATCTCATTACAGCTTGGAACGCCCCGAGACGAGTCGCCAACCATGGCGCTGTTGCCCGCCTCCACCAACGCCCAGTACCGCGGCGCCCCGCTGTCGGCGCGATTCCTCACCGTGATCGCCGTGCTGACCCTCGTGCCGGGCGGCATCCACACGTTCCTACCCGACGGAGGCGCCGGCGTCATCGCCGGCCTCGACCTGAGCCGGTGCGGCCCGATCATCGTCGCGCTGTTCGCGTGGGCCGGGGCGACGCAGATCGCGCTTGGCCTCACCATGCTGCTCGTCTCGCTCCGTTACCGGAGCCTCGTCCCGCTCATGCTGGCGATCGTCATCCTCGAGCGCTCGCTCCACGCGTTCAACGCCTGGGTGGCGACGGGCAGCGGCCACCATCCACCCGAGCACTACGCGGTGCTGATCGGGCTGCCGCTGCTGATCGCCGCGCTCACCCTGTCGCTGCGCGGACCGGCCGCGGCAGCCTGACCCGTCCGAGGTCGCATGCCATCCCGCGGAACCATGGATCCGGAGTTTGCCAGGGCCGCAGGGGCAGCGCGGCGCCGCCCGTGCCGACCTGAGGCGCGACACGGTGCGGGATTTCATCAACAGGGGGGACGCATGAGATGCATCGGATCGATCATGACGTTGATCGTTCTCGCGGCAGGTGCTGCACCGGCGCAGCTGCCACCGGGGCCGTGGCAGCGCACCGAGACGCGCCAACGTTGCGCGGCCTTCGACATCTTTCGCCAGCCGCATTTCGGCGACACCCACGTCCACACCGCGTACTCGTCCGATGCGGTCTTCGCCGGCACGCGCGAAGACCCGCGCGGCGCCTACCGCTTCGCGCAGGGCCAGGCGATCGGCCTGCCGCCGTACGATGCCCAGGGCGTGCCGACGCGCACGGCGCAGCTGCGGCGCCCGCTCGACTTCACCGCCGTCACCGATCATGCTGAGCAGTTCGGCGAGATCGCCATCTGCCTGACCCCGGGCCTGACGGGATACGATTCGCCCGAGTGCATCTCGGCCCGCACCCAGCTCGAGACGCCGCCGCCCGCGCTGCCCAATCTCCTGCCGCCGCCCGGCGTCATCGGCTTCCTGCTCGGCTACGGCGTCCTCAGCCCGCCGCAGCGCTTCGCGTGGTGCGAGCCGGACGGCTCGAACTGCCTAGCCCAGGCGTCGCTGATCTGGCAGGACACACAGGCCGCGGCCGAGGAATTCTACGACCGCACCGCCGCCTGCACCTTCACCACCTTCGTGGCGTACGAGTGGAGCGGCCAGCCGGGCGGCAACAACCTGCACCGCAACGTCATCTTCCGCAACGAGGTCGCCCCGCCATTGCCGATCAGCTTCATGGAGGAGCCGACGCCACAGGGTCTGTGGAATCAGCTGCAGATGCAGTGCCTCGACGGCCTGGCGGGCTGCGACGTGTTGGCGATCCCGCACAACCCCAACGTCAGCGGCGGGCTGATGTTCGCGCCGGTCAACGCCGACGGCAGCCCGCTGACCGCCACCGACGCCGCTGTCCGTGCCGCAATGGAACCCGTGGTCGAGATGAACCAACACAAGGGCGACTCCGAGTGCCGCCCCGGCGTGCAATCGACCGACGAGGTCTGCGGCTTCGAGAAGAACAACCGCCTGCAACTCTTCAACCCAGTCTCCGACCCCAACCAGACGTTCCCACGGCTCAACTATGTCCGCAACGCGTTGCGCGAGGGCCTCGTGCAAGACGAGATCCTCGGCGTCAATCCCTTTCGCTTCGGCCTGATCGGCAGCACCGACACCCACAACAGCACGCCCGGCGCCACCGAGGAGCGCGACTTCGGTGCCTTCGGCCACCTGGGATCGCGCGACCACGCCAACCCGGCCTACATGGTGGCGCGCGTCACCCCGGCCGGCATCGAGGGCAACGCCGGCGGCCTGGCGGTGGTGTGGGCGGAAGAGAACTCGCGCGACGCACTGTTCGCCGCCATCCGGCGGCGCGAGGTGTACGGGACCAGCGGCAGCCGGCCGATCCTGCGCTTCTTTGGCGGGCGCGAGTCGAACCTGCGCTGCGGCGATCCCGACTTCGTCGCCACCGCCTACGCCGGCGGCGTACCGATGGGCGGCGAGATCGGCCCGGTGCGCGGCAGCCGCAGCCCGCGCTTCGGCGTGCTCGCCTTCCGCGACCCGGGCACGGCGACGTTGCCCGGCACGCAGCTGCAGCGGGTGCAGATCGTCAAGGGCTGGGTCGACGGCTCCGGCCAGTCGCAGGAGAAGGTCTTCGACGTCGCCGGCGACGCCAGCAACGGCGCCTCCGTCGACCCGAGCTGCGCGCCGACCGGCCCGGGCTCTGATTCGCTGTGCGCGGTCTGGACCGACCCCGAGTTCGATCCCGCGCAGCGCGCCTTCTACTACGCCCGCGTGCTGGAGAACCCGACCTGCCGCTGGAGCACCCTGCACTGCGCCGCACAGGGCATCGACTGCAGCGTGCCGGCCGCCGTGCCGGCCGGCTTCGCCGAGTGCTGCAACCCGGCGGTGCCGAAGACCATCCAGGAGCGCGCCTGGTCGGCGCCGATCTGGTACCGCCCGGAAGCCGTCTGGCGGGTGCGCGGGAAGATGCGCTTCGGCAGTCAGCCGCAGAGCGACGTACTCGACCTCACCGTCCGCCTCGGCGCGATGCCGGACGGATTCTCCCCCGCCACCCAGCCGCTCACACTGACGCTGAGCGACGACGACGACATCTACCGGGTGACCGTCCCGGCCGGTACGCTGCAGGAGACCGCGCCCGGCCGCTTCGCCTGGCGTGACCGGAGCGGCAGCATCGGCGGCATTCGCAGCCTGCGCCTGCAGGCGAGCTCGGGCGGCAGCGCCGTACTGCGCCTGCGCACCGCGCCGCTGTCGCTGGCCGCCGCCGATCGCGCCGACCACTTCGCCACGCTGTCGATCGAAGCCGGGCCGACGGCGCTCAGCACGACGCGCTTGTGGCAGATGCAGGGCGGCAATCTGCTGACCAAGGACTGAGCCGCGCCGGGTCGCCATGCGCCTCCGCCACGCCCCCCTGCTGCACTTCGTCGCCGGCGGCAGCCTGCTCTTCGTCCTGGTGCGGGCCAGCGGCCCGCCGCCGCCCGCGTCTGGCGAGAAGACCCGCGCGCCGGTGACGGTCGCCGCCGCCGACGTCGCGCGGCTGCGCGACGACTACGCGCGCGAAACAGGCCTGGCGGCCACGGCCGACGACGAGGCCGCGCTGGTCGACCAGACGATCGACGAAGTGCTGCTGTTCCGCGAAGCGCTGGCGCGCGGACTGGATCGCCACGATCGCAGCCTGCGCACCTGGCTGATCGACCAGATGCGCATCCTGAGCGACGACCCCAGCGGCGATCCCGACGCGCTGCACCGGCGCGCGCTGGAGCTCGGGCTCGACCGCAGCGACATGGTCGTGCGCCGCAGCCTGGTGCAGAAGATGCGCCTGCTCGCCGAGCGCGCCGACGAGCGCCCGCCGACCGAGGACGAGCTGCGCGCCTTCTACGCGTCGCAGCGCGATGCCTTTCGCGCCCCCGACCGGGTGAGCTTCTGGCAGATCTTCTACGCCTCGGATCGCGGTGCCGATCGCCGTGCGGCGTTGGCGCGCCTCGCGGCGCTGCGCACACGACCCGAATCACCGAGTGACGCCGTGCGCTTTGGCGACTCGTTCGCCGCGCCGCCCCATCTGGTCGGGCAGTCGCAGGCCCAGATCGCGAAGTGGTTCGGGGCGCCGTTCGCCAGCGCGCTGGAGCGAGGCGCAGCGGGCACCTGGATCGGCCCCGTCGCGTCGGCGTACGGGACGCACCTGGTCTGGATCGATGCCCGCGTTCCCGGCGACGCGCCAGCGCTGGAAGCCGTGCGCGGCCAGATCCTCGAGCGCTGGCAGTCCGGGCAGCGCGCTGCGCGCCGCGCGCAGCTGTTGCGCGATCTGCGCGCCGGCCATGAATTGCACGTCGAGTCGGCCGCCTGGCTGCAACGGAGAGCGTCGTGAGCGGCGCCCGGCGTGCCTCGTTCGCCGGCGTCGTCGCGGTAGGGCTGCTGCTCGCGGCGCCGGCGTTCGGCCACGGACTCGATCCGGCCGCGCTCGCCCTGCGCGAGACCGCGCCCGGCGTCTTCGCCGTGACGTGGCGGGCGTCGGTCCTGCGTCTGCCCGGCGCCGACGTTCGCCCACTGCTTCCGGCCCATTGCCGGCAGGTCGGCAGTTCCGAGGCCGACGAAGGAACCGACCACCTCACGCTGCGCTGGAGCGTCGACTGCGGTCCCGGCGGCCTGTCGGGCGCGACGGTGGGCGTCGCCGACCTGTCCGCCGCCAAGATCAATGCCCTGCTGACCATCACTCGTGTCGGCGGCGAGCGCATCCAGGTGGTGCTGAGCCCGCGCAGCCCGTCGTTCGAGGTACCGGTGCAACCCAGTCGCTGGGACGTCGTGCGCAGCTATCTGCGGCTCGGCATCGAGCACATCCTCAGCGGCCCGGACCATCTGCTGTTCGTCTTCGGCCTGTTGCTGCTGGTCTCGGCGTCGCGCCTGCTGTTGCAGACCATCACGGCCTTCACGATCGGACACAGTATCACGCTGTCCGCCGCGGCCCTCGGTCTCGCCAGCGTGCCGTCGCGGCCGATCGAGGTCCTCATCGCGCTCAGCGTCCTCGTCCTCGCCACCGAGCTGGCGCGCGACGGCGGGCAGACGACCGCCCTGCGCCGCTTCCCGTGGGCGATGGCCGTCGCCTTCGGGCTGCTGCACGGTTTCGGCTTCGCCGGCGCGCTGGCCGAGGCCGGCCTGACCGGCGCCGAGGTGCCCCTGGCGCTGGTCTCGTTCAACGCCGGCATCGAGCTCGGCCAGCTCGCCTTCATCGGCATGATCCTCGCCGGCGGCGCGCTGCTGACGCGCTGGCTGCCCAGCGCGGCGGCGCGATCGACTCGCCCCGCTGTCTACACGATGGGCGTCCTCGCCGCCTTCTGGTGCCTCGAGCGCGTCGCCGACTGGATCGGCTGATGCAGCCTGGTGGAGGGCGCCGGTCCC
>JBOHWA010000813.1:0-4247 GCA_050735855.1 Binatia bacterium | reverse complement strand
GCCGCGGGCGCGCCACCGGCGCGCTCCGATACGGAGCGGTCGGCCGCGCCGCACGCCGCCGCGGTCGCGGCGCTGCTGCTCGACGCCAATCCGGGGCTCGGTACCCTGCCGGTGGGCGACGTGTTGGTCGTCGACGGGACCATCGCGGCGGTGGCTCCCGCGGTGAGGCCGCTGACGTCGAGGTCGTCGACGCGCGCGGCGCAATCGTCCTGCCGGGCTTCGTCGACACGCACCGGCACGTCTGGCAGACGCAACTGCGCGGCGTCGCCGCCGACTGGAGTCTGTTCGACTACTGGTTGGCGATGCGGACGATGTACAACGTCTGCTACACGGCCGCGGACGCCTATCTCGGCAACTGCGCTTCGGCGTCGCCATGAGCGAGCATGCGTCTACGATTTCGCCCTATGGCTACGGCACGCACACGAGGGCGCTGATTCTACGCCGGCTGGCCAAGCACCCGCGCTTCCGCCTACACTTCACGGCGGAAGGCCCGAAGCCGTTCGTCTGGACCAAGACCGCCGACAAATCCTGGGGTTCGGGCTCAGGACATTGGCGACGCCGGCCTTACTCGCGCGCCCGTTCGACCAGGGCCTCGAAGAGCCGCATCGGACGCGGACCCGAAAGGGCGTCGAGCTCGGGGTGCCACGTAGTCCCTCGCCCAGGCGACCGACGGCCTGGTGATGCACCGACTGCACCACCAGCTCGATCTCGTCGAGCAGGCTCTCCGGGGCGAGCCGCATACCGTGCGGCACCGGCTCGAGCTGTGGCGTGCGACGCACCACTATCTGCCGGGTGACTTCGCAGTGCCGTACGGGAAGTAGCGCTTGAGGGCGAGAGCGCGCTTCTCGATAAGGTGCCAGGTCGCCCAGGCGATGGCCAGGGACGCCGTACCGGCCAGGGCCAGAAATCCGAGATTCGCGAAGAAGAACGAGCCGTAGACCGGCTTCGTCCACCAAGCACCGAAGACGAGCGGTATCAGGGGAAACGCGACGGCGAGGTGTACGATATACAGACCGTAGGAAAGCCTCCCCGCCGTCACGAGCGGGCGACTCTCGAAGAGCCTGTGCAGGACGGTGCCGGACTTCGCGTCGAGAACGACGGCCAGCAGTCCGCCAAATCCGGCCGTCAGGAAGGCGAAGCCGATGGTGCTCATCGGGCGGGTGAACGGCTTCAGGGTGTGCCAGCCGAGATAGACCCCGGCGAGTCCGAGAATCGCGCCGGCGACGAGCATCGGCCCCAGGCGACGGAGCCAAGCGACCTCGTCGGTCTCACCGCGCACCGCGAGTGCGAGGTATCCGCCGAGCGCGAACGTGTCCATCCGACACGGGAGCAGCGAGTACGCCGCATTCTCCCGAAACATGCCGGAGGCCAGATCGAGGGTGAGGAGGCAGCGAGAAACGAGCGCCGCCGCCATCACGATGACGAAGAGCCGCATGAGGCGGCGCCGACCTCCTCCGTACAGGACGACCGCGGGCCACACGAGGTAGAACTGCTCCTCGAGGGCAAGCGACCAGATGTGCGAGTGCGCCAGGGGAAACTGGTCGGCGGTGGCGCGGAGCGAGCCCCCGATGTTGACGGTGTAGGTCCAGTAGAACCACTGCACCCTCCGGAGCGCGTCGATCTGCAGAATGTCATTGAGGACGGGGCTCAGGGGAACGATGACGAACAGCACCACGAGGAAGGCATAGTAGAGCGGGAAGAGGCGCAGGAACCGGCGCGCATAGAACGAGCGGAAGTAGGTGCTCGAGCCCCGGGCGTCGTACAGATTGCCAGTGAGCAGGAAGCCGGAGATGACGAAGAACAGATCGACTCCGGACCAACCCAAGCCGAACACGTGAGCCAGGTACGCATCGAGGCGCGCGGTCGAGTGTTGCCCCGTCATCCCGGGGAGAAGTCCCCACAGATGGTAGCTCATCACCATGAGGATGGCGGTCCCCCGCAACCCGTCGAGGACGGCGAGACGTTTGAGCGAGACCGGGTCGGAGCGTATCGGCGCGAGCATTCGGTGAGTCCCTGGGCGACCCGCTCTGCTCCCGCACCAACAGAACGTTCCCCGCGGCGAACCTCGCAGAATTTCAGGTTGCCGACAATGTCGAGTGTGGTAGCGTTTGCGCCTCGATGCTCGACCACGCCCCCGAAGCCGTCCTCACGGTCACCCCCAGAGCGCGGTCGCGAGGCTTCCTGGTGTGGCTCGCGCTGATCACCCTGGTGCCGCTGATCGGGCTACCACTCGCGCTGCAGATGGCGCAGGTGCACGGGATGGGATTTCCGCCGGGGAGCCTCGCGCTCTTCGCCATCACCGGGCCGATGCACGTGGCCGCCACTGGCTTCTTCTACCTCGATCCCGCCTTCCGTCCCGTGATCGGGGAGAGCCGCGTGAGCTGTCTCTGGTCGCTGGGCTGGCTGCCCCTACTCATCTTGACGGTTGGACTCGTGGGCACGGTCGCGATTGGGTCCTGGGCCTACCTGCTCATCTACTCGTTCCACAACATCTGGCTCTTCTATCACTACCAGCGCCAGAACTTCGGGCTCGCGTCGTTCGTGAGCACGCATGTCGGCTTCGGGCGGCTCCCTGACCGCGTCAACACGGCGCTCAACGTCGCCGCGGCTGGCGCGATCATCACCCTCCTCGGCACGCCGAGCTTCTTCTTACCGACGGAGGGCCTCCTGCCTGGGCTCCCCGACACCATGCCTGGCGCAGCCTACGTCGTGCTTCGGCCGCTCGGCACGGCGATCTACGCGGCGGCGCTCCTGCTGATGCTGGGGGTTTTCCGCTCGGAGCCACGCTTGCGCGAGAACGCGTGGCTCGCGGGAGCGCTGGTGCTCGGGATCGGGTTCTTCCTCCCGACCATCGTCTTCCAGTCCGCTGCGATGGGCTTCCTGCCGATCGCGACGGCTCACGGCGCGCAATACATCCTGATGATGAGTGTCGTGTCGGGCAGGTCGGCACGCGGCGTGCTCGGCTTCGTTCTCATGTGTACCGTCGGCGTGGTGGCGGGGCTCGGGCTCGACGCTATGAAGGCGTGGCCGGTCATCCTGGCTGCCACCGGTCTCGTCCAGGTCCACTTCCTGGTCGATGCGAAGGTCTGGCGGCTGCGCGAGAAGCGTCAACGCGCGATCATGCATGATCGCTTCGACTTCCTGCTCGCCCCCTGAACGACCCGATCGCGCACGGGATCGGATGCCGCTGTGGGCGAGCCCCCCGGACCTGAACAACCTTGCGGAAGTGCGGAATGACGACCGCGAGCTTCTCCAAGGGCTCGGACGGTTCGAATCGGATCGTCTGCGTGCCGTCGCGCCACGGCCGGCGCAGGGCAGGTCATCCCGGTTGATGGCGGGATGATCATGCTCGGGTGATGCGACTGCCAATGGCGCGCGGGTCGGGACGCCTCGATGGCGCGCGCCCCTCCGCGGACGGCGTGGGCTATCGCCGCGGCGTGGCCAACAGCGCCGGGAGCTCCGTCAGACGGGTGACGCGGTGCTCGCCCGGCGGCGCGGCACCGTAGGCGACGAAGTGGACGCCGGCGGCGAGGGCGGCCTGGTGGTCGGTCTCGGAGTCGCCGACGTAGGCGGCGGCCGTGGGCGGGACGCGGAAGTGCTCCAGGCACTTCAGGATCATGTCGGGGTGCGGCTTGGCGCGCTCGACGTCGTGGGCGCCGACGGCGAGCTCGAAGAAGCGGTCGAGCCTGAAACGCTGGACGACGCCCTGCGTCGTGCCGCCGCGATTGGTGGCCATCGCCAGCCGATAGTGGGCGCGCAGCGCGGTGAGCACGGGCTCGAGATCCGGCATCGGGCGCATCAGGCGATAGAAGGGCGTGTAGGCCACCTCCCGTCCAACCCGGCGCGCCTCTTCGTCGAGCGCGCTGCCGGCACCGAACATCGCCTCGTAGAGCTGATGCGACGAAAGGAAGTGGGCCCGCTGACTCCACTCCAGAGTCATCGGCGGATGCCCGAGGCGCTCGAGCACGGCGTTGTAGTAGGCAATGTTGGCCGGCGCCGAATCGAAGAGGACGCCGTCGCAGTCGAAGATCACCAGGCCGAGCATCGCGCGACACAAGCAGACTGGCGGGATGGACGGAAGACGCCTCCCGCTGACGTAGCACCCTGGTGTGCCGCCTGCTCGGCGGCGTCCTGTACCGCGGGCTTGCCTCACTGCCAGCGAGATCCCACGTCTGCTGGAGGGCGCCGGTCCCTCGGCGCCGTGCTCGCCGCACACCCCGCGGTTGGGATCGGCACGGCGCCGAGGG
>JBOHWA010000812.1:0-4665 GCA_050735855.1 Binatia bacterium | reverse complement strand
GCCCAAGGGGCAGAGAGGCAACAACGGATTACGCGGATTGAACGGATTTCTGAGCCCTACTCCGTCAAATCCGCTCAATCCGCGTAATCCGTTGTTGGATTTTCCGAGTTCTTGGGCAAAGCCCGGTCACGTCTCTCCTCTAGGGAACGACGGTCCGGTCGCGCTAGGATGTGCGCGGCGAGGAGACCAACATGAAGTGGGCATCGAGCGCTTCCGACGACGCGGATCTCGCTGCGGCCATCCGGCGCGCGGCGGGGGTGGTGCGGGCGGGGCTGGGCGACTGTCGGCCCGATCTGATCGTGGCGTTCGTCTCGGCGCACCATGCGGCGTGCTTCGCGCGCCTGCCGGGGCTGGTCGCCGACGAGCTCGGCGCCGGCCTGTTGATCGGCTGCTCGGCGGGCGGGGTGATCGGCGGCGGGCGCGAGATCGAGCAGCGGCCCGGTCTGTCGCTGACGGCCGCCTATCTACCGGGCGTCAGCGTGACGCCGTGGCACCTCGAGAACGACTCGCTGCCCAGCCCGACCGCAGCGGACGCAGCCTGGCGCGCGCTGATCGGCGTCGACGCGGCGGCGCCGCACTTCATCATGCTGCCCGAGCCGTTCAGCTTCGACGCGGAGTCGCTGATCCGCGGCCTCGACGCCGCCTATCCGGGCAGCACGATCATCGGCGGCATCGCCAGCGGGGCGCGCGAGCCGCTCGCCAACGCGCTGTTTCTCGGCCCCGAGCTGTACCGCAGCGGGGCCGTCGGCCTGGCGCTGACCGGCAACATCCAGGTGGACACGGTCGTCGCGCAGGGCTGCCGACCGATCGGCGACCCGATGTTCGTCACCAGCTGCGAGCGCAACGTCATCCGCGCCCTCGATGGCCGCGCGCCGCTGGAGGTGCTGCAGGAGCTGCACGACCGGCTCGACGAGCGCGACCGCCAGCTGGCGCGCCATTCGCTCTTCCTCGGCATCGTGATGAAGGAGGATCGGGTCGAGTACCGCCAGGGCGATTTCCTCATCCGCAACCTGATCGGCATCGACCCGAAGAGCGGCGCCCTGGCGATCGGCGCGCTGCTGGACGAGAACGCCGTCGTCCAATTCCACCTGCGCGACGCGCACACCTCGGCACAGGACCTGGAGGCGATGCTCGGGCGCGCGCTGCCCGACGCGACGGCGGCGCCGCACGGCGCGCTGCTGTTCTCCTGCCTGGGCCGCGGCCAGTTCCTCTACGGCGCCGCCGATCACGATACCGATGCCTTCCGGGCCCACGCCGGCGACGTCGCGCTGGGCGGCTTCTTCTGCAACGGCGAGATCGGCCCGGTGCACGGCACGACCTTCCTGCACGGCTACACCAGCGCCTTCGCCCTGTTCCGCAGCCGCGCCTCCTGAAAGGGGCGGGCGCGGCTCCCGCCGAGCCCCCCGCCGAGCCCCCTTGAGGCACAGCGGGAGAGGCGCCCTCGGCGGATTACGCGGCGGGTTTTGCGCCGCGCAGCATGGCGACGAAGGCATCGCGCTGCGGCTCGAGCGTCGCGTTGGCTCCGGTGACCTTGATGAACCACGGGCCGCCGGCGCCTTCGATGACCGCGCCCAATAGGCGCGAGCCCGGCTGCGCCTCGCGCGGACCCATGCCCATCTGGCCGGGCTTGAGCGTCCCGCTGGCATCGATCCACGTGACGCGCAGCCCGTTGCTCTCGAAGGCCTCGCGCTTCGGCGCCGCGCCAGGCGCCATCTCGATCTGTCCGAGCCAGCGCTGCAGGTTGGCCTCGACATCGCCGCCCTGTCCGACGCCGAAGTGAAACAGCGCCAGCTCCGCTGGGCCGCCGGGACCCGGAATGACGGCCTGCGCCGCGCGCATGCCCGAGCTTGGCGGCACCTGCTGCCACCCGGCTGGCAACACCAGCGACAGACCCTTCACGTCGATCGACGTCCCCGGCGGCGCGTCGGCAGCCCCTCCGGATTCACCCTGGCAGGCCGCCAGAACGCTCACCGCCAGCAGCACCAGCATGCGTGGAACCGACATTCATCTCTCCTTATTCGGCAGAACAGAAACCGACGCGATCAAACCGCGGCCGGAGGGTTTCTCCACCATGTTGCAGTTTTGTGAAGGAAATTGAGCGCATCGTGAAGGCCAGGAGTCACCCTGTGATATGTGGCCCACAAGCAATCGAATCAGCAGCGTTTTTCACGCATTGTAAATGCCCAAACGAGCGGCAATTCAAGTCCGTTCCTACGGCGAAAGGCATTCCGAGGTCATAGTCCACAGGTTGTCCACAGGAAGCTGTGATCAACGCGATGAGCGGCAGGTACGGGGCAGTAGGGGTGGCGATCGAGTCTCTTAGGGTATTCCCTATTCGAGGTCGGGAATGTCCCGACGGCATGGTCGCTCACTGGCCAGTCTGCGCATCGTCGGCGTACATCGACTCGATCTCGTGCGCGAAGTGCTCGTTGACGATCGTGCGCTTCACCTTCAGCGTCGGCGTCAGCTCGCCGTCCTCGACGGTGAAGTTGCGTGCCAGGATGGTGAACTTCTTGATCCCTTCGACGCGGGCGAACTGCGCGTTGACGGCGTCGACATGGGCCTGCACCGCGGCGACCAGCGCCGGGTGGCGATGCATTGCACCGTTGGCGGCGTTCCGCCCGAGGTGCGCGACGGCGGCCTCGTGGTCGAGGGTGAGCAGCGCGGTCAGATACTTGCGGCGGTCGCCGATGATCGTCGCTTCGCTGATCAGCGGCGACTGCTTGAGTGCCGCTTCGAGGTTCTTCGGGGTGATGTTCTTGCCGCCGGCGGTGATGATGATGTCCTTCTTGCGGCCGGTGATGCGCAGGAAGCCGTCGCTGCCGAGCTCGCCCAGGTCGCCGGAGTGCAGCCAGCCGTCGATCAGCGTCTCGGCGGTGGCGGCGGGGTCCTTGTAGTAGCCGAGGAAGACGTTGGGGCCGCGGACGAGGATCTCGCCGTCGGCGGCGATGCGCACCTCGACACCCGGCAGCGGCGCGCCGACGGTGTGGAAGTCGGTCCTGCCGGGCAGGTTGAACGAGGTCGGGCCGGTGTCCTCCGATTGGCCGTAGACTTCGTGGACGACCACGTCGAGGCCGGCGAAGAATTCGAGCACGTCGGGGGCGATCGGGGCGGCGCCGCTGACGCACATGCGGGCGCGGCCGAGGCCGATGGCGGGCTTCAGCTTGCTGAACACCAGGCGTTGGGCGAGCCGGTACTGCAGCGCCAGCCCGGCGCCGGGCTGCTCGCCGCGGCACTTGTGGGCGCTCACCTGGCGGCCGACGCGCATCGCCCACTCCGCCAGCGTGCGTTTGAAGCCCTGCGCCTGGCCGAGCTTGGCGGTGATGCCGGCGTGGAACTTCTCCCAGATGCGCGGCACGCCGAAGAAGATCTGCGGCTGCACCTCCTTGAGGTTGTCGGGCACCTTGTCGATCGACTCGGCGAAATGCACCGAATAGCCGGCGGTGACCGAGCCGTGGATGGTGAACATCTGCTCGGCGATGTGCGAGAGCGGCAGGTAGGAGAGCAGCACGTCGGTCGCGCCGATGTCGGTGATGCGCATCGCGACTTCGGCGGTCCACGCCAGGTTGCGGTGCGACAGCATGACGCCCTTCGGCGGACCGGTGGTGCCGGAGGTGTAGATCAGCGTGGCGAGCTGACGCGGGGCGAGGGCGGCCAGACGGGCGTCGAAGTCGGCGTCGGCCACCGCGTCGCCGCGGCGCAGGAACGCGTCCCAGCTCATCACCATGGGATCGTCGATCGCCGGCGCGCCGGCCATCATCACGACGTGGCGCAGGCTGGGCAGCTCGCTGCGCACCTGGAGGAGCTTGGCCCACTGGTCGGCGTCCTCGAGCAACACCACCGACGCCTCGGCGTGGGCGACGATGTACTGCATCTCGTTCGGCGCGTTGGTCGTGTAGATGCCGACCGGTGCGGCGCCGATCGACATGGCGCCGAGGTGGACGGTGGTCCACTCCGGGCGATTGAAGCCGACGATGCCGGCGCTGCCGCCGACTGGGACGCCGAGGGCGCTCAGCGCCTTGCCGGCCTGGCGCACGTCGGCCGCGTACTCGCCCCAGCTGGTGGCGCGCCAGCCGCCGGCGTGGCGCACATGGTACGCCGGTGCGCTGGGGCGCTGCTGTGCCTGGCGCTGCAGGCGCAGCGGAATCGACTCGAACGCCATCGGTTGCTCCCCCCGCGGTGGTTCTAGGGTGCGGTGGGTCGGCGTTGCAAGGCGAGCGAGGGCTGGTCGCCGCCGGGGATCTTCGGGCGGTGCGCTGCGGGAGGGCGCCGCTTGTCGGCGTCGGGAGTTGCTGGGGAGTGCCTGTCGCTTGTCGCCAGCTTTGCCCAAAAAACTCAGAGACCCAACAACGGATTACACGGATTGAGCGGATTTGGCGGAGGAGGGCTCAGAAATCCGCTGAATCCGTGTAATCCGTTGTTGCGTACTGATTTCTTGGGCAAAGCCCCTGTCGCCTGTCGCCAGGCGTCGCCGACGGAGCGGCGCCCTCCAGGGACGTCGCTCCGTCAGTCAGGCACTCGTGTTACCGGCGGCCACCGTTGCGGTAGCTGCTCTGTTGCACGCGGAAAAATCCGCCGTCGGTGACCGCGGCGCGCAGCATCTTGGTGCTGGCGACGTCGTTGGGCTCGAAGGACATGCGATCGATGGCACGCTTCAACGTCGTG
>JBOHWA010000811.1:0-3900 GCA_050735855.1 Binatia bacterium | reverse complement strand
AGGTAGGCGACCAGGCGGACGAGGTCGAACTCGTCGCTGGCGCCGTTGGCGTTCTCGGTGATCACCTTGAAGTTGGACTCGCCGTAGCCGCCGATCGACAGACCGCGCGTGGTGCCGTAGACTTTCGATGCCGACGGACCGAGGCCGTAGTAGCCCTTCAGCTCCTGCGTCTCGGGCAGGACGAGGAACTCGCGGATCTTGCGGATCTCCTCGGTCAGGATCCCGGTCTTGCGCTCGACTTCCTCGACGCGCGCCGGCTCCGCCGCCTGCACCGGGGCTGCGACGGGCGCCGGGGCGCCGTCGGGCACGGTGCCGGCGGGGACTACCGCGGGGGCGACGACCGGCGCCGCAGCCGCCGGCGCTGCCGCTGGCTTCTCGTCGAGCATCTGTCGCAGCTTCTGCAACTCTTCGTTGAACTGGCGCTGCTGCGCCTCGAGCTCGTCGATGCGCTGCCGGAGCGCGGCGTCGTCGCCGCGTGCGGGCCCGGCCGCCAGCGCCGCGACCAGCGCGACGGCGATGATGCGGGTGCGCCACATACCCCCTCCTCGTGAACCGAAACGAACTCTTGATTGAAAACGAATTTGAGCGTCATTTTCACTAGGGAGCAATGATGTCAAGCGGCCCCATGATGGAACGTTGTGGGGCGGTATCGCCCTCAGCCCTTGTGGCACATGCTTTTGGGCGACTCGCGCTGTGGCGGTATCGTTGTGTCTTGAATCTGGTATTGATTCTCATTCTCAAATAGGACAGGATCGGGAATCGCGCCGCGGCGGGCTGCCGCTTCGTGCGGGAGGACGATGATGATGAAGACGTTGTGTGCCGCTGCGGCGGCCATGCTGCTATCCCTCGCTGCCGACCGGGCCGTGGCGCAATGCGCCGGCGACTGCGACGGCAATCTCAACGTGAGCATCACCGAGCTGATCCGCGGCGTGAACCTGGCGCTGGGCAGCGCGACCGGCGAGCCGTGTGCCGCGCTCGACATCAACGGCAACGGCCAGATCGCGATCAACGAGCTGATTGCCGCCGTCGCATCGGCCCTGGAAGGCTGCGACGGACCGGTCACCGCGGCCGCGGTCGTCGCGCGCTATGCCGACAACCTGCACGCCAACTACGACGACGCGATCGACGGTGCCCGCGCGCTGCAGACGGCCATCGATGCCTTCGTCGCGGCCCCGAGCCAGGCGGGGCTCGAGGCGGCTCGTCAGGCGTGGCGCGACGCGCGCCCGGCGTATCTGCAGACGGAGATGGCGCGCTTCTATGACGGACCGATCGACAATGAGGCCGACGGCCCCGAGGGCCTGATCAACGCCTGGCCGCTCGACGAGGGCTACATCGACTACGTCGAGGGGAACGCCAACGCCGGCATCGTCAACCAGCCCGAGCTCCATCCGACCATCGACGCCGACCTGCTGGTCGAGCTCAACGAGGGCGAGGGCGAGACGACCATCTCGACCGGCTACCACGCCATCGAGTTCCTGCTCTGGGGCCAGGATCTCTCGGCCGACGGCCCTGGCGACCGCCCCTTCACCGACTATGTCACCGACGGGTCGGGCACCGCGGCCAACCAGGCGCGCCGCGGCGACTATCTGCGCGCCGCCGTCGGGCTGCTGGTCGCCAATCTGGAGCAGGTGCGCGACGCGTGGCTCCCGGGTGTCGAGGACAACTATCGTGCCGAGCTCCTCGCCGAGGAGACCGACGAGGCGCTGCGCCGCATTCTCACCGGCATGGGCACGCTGAGCGGCGGCGAGCTCACCGGCGAACGGCTGTCGGTAGCCTTCGATACCAAGGATCAGGAGGACGAGCACTCCTGCTTCTCCGACAATACCCACATCGACCATCGCATGGACGAGACCGGGATTCAGAACGCCTTCCTCGGCCGCTACGGTTCGGCCGACGGTCCGGGCATCTACGATCTCGTCCTCGCCGTCGATCCGACGCTGGCCGACGCGACCCGCGATGCCATCGAAGCGGCGCGCCTCGCGGTCTTCGCCATGCCGGTGCCGTTCGACCAGGCGGTGCTGGGCGACGACTCGGCCCCCGGGCGCGTCGCGATCGCCGCGGCGATCACGGCGCTCGAAGCGCAGACCGTCAAGATCGCCGAATCCGCCGAAGCGCTGGGCGTGCCGATCAGCACGACGTTGCCGTAGCAGCGAGACTGAACGGCGGTGCGGATGCGAGCCCCGATGCGGGCCGGACCGCGCGGGCAGCTCGGCATCGCGCTCCTGGCGCTGATCGCCGCCGCCTGCGGCGCTGACAATCGGTCGGCGCCGCCGGCGGCGACGGGCACGGCGACTCTCACCGCGTCAGCCACGCCCACGGCGACCACCACCGCGACGGCCACGCCGAGTGCCAGCCCGACGCCGACCGCGACGCCGGACTTGGCGTTCGGCGATCCACTTTCCGGCGGCAGCACCACGGTCTTCAACCAGACCATCAGCGCGTTCGGTCAGCCGGCGCGCAATCTGCCGCTCGACCAGCGCACCGACTTCTTCGTCGGCAACGCACTGTTCAACCGCAGCTGGGTGAGCGCGCCGTCGTCGACCGTCGGCAGCGACGGCCTCGGCCCTTTGTTCAACGCTCGTTCGTGCTCGTCATGCCATTTCCGCGACGGGCGCGGCAGCCCGCCGCTCGAGCCCGGCGAGCCGTCCGTCGGCCTGCTCTTTCGCCTCAGCGTCCCGGGGGCGACGGCCGAGGGCGCCGCGCTGCCCGAGCCCAGCTACGGTGGCCAGCTGAACCAACAGGCGATCCTCGGCGTGCCGCCCGAGGGGCGCGTCGCGATCGCCTACGATCTGATTGCGGGCACGTATGGAGACGGCGACCCCTACGAGCTGCGCGCCCCGATCTATACGTTCGAGGCGCTCGGCTACGGCCCGCTGGCCGACGACGCGCTGGTCTCGCCACGCACGGCGCCGTTTCTCATCGGCCTCGGCCTGCTCGCCGCCATCGACGAGGCGGTGGTGCTGGAGAACCAGGATCCCGACGACGCCGACGGCGACGGCATTTCGGGCCGCGCCAACCGCGTCTGGGATCGCGCCGCCGCCCGGACGGTGCTCGGCCGCTTCGGCTGGAAGGCCAACCAACCGTCGATCGAGCAACAGAACGCCGGGGCCTTCGTCGGCGATATCGGGCTGACCTCGCTGCTCTTCCCGGCGGAGAACTGCACCGCGGCGCAAGAGGCCTGTCTCGCCGCTCCCAACGGCGGGGTGCCCGAGGTCGACGCGATCAAGCTCGACGCCGTGACCTTCTACACCCGCATGCTGGCCGTCCCGGCGCGCCGCGACGTCGCCGATCCGACCGTGCAGCGTGGCGAGGCGCTGTTCCACGCCATCGGCTGCGCCGGCTGCCACCGCGTCGGGCTGGAGACCGGCGCCTCACCCGACGCGCCCGCGCTGGCGGCACAACGGATCCATCCCTACACCGACTTGCTCCTGCACGACATGGGCGCGGACCTGGCCGACGACCGGCCGGACTTCGACGCCGACGGCCGCGAGTGGCGGACTCCGCCGTTGTGGGGCATCGGCCTGGTGCATACGGTCAACCGCCACACACTCTTCCTGCACGACGGCCGCGCGCGCGGCTTCGCCGAAGCCATTCTGTGGCACGGCGGCGAGGGCGAGGCGGCGCGCGAGGCGTTTCGCGACCTGTCGCGCGATGACCGCGCGGCGCTGGTCCGCTTTCTGGAGTCGCTATGACACGACGGCACTTGCTCCCGGTGGGCGCGCTGCTCGCGCTCGCCGCGCTGCTCGGCAGCTGCGGGTCGGGCGGCAGCTCGAGCCCGACAGATCCCGGTCCGCGCCGTCAGATGCTGCGCGACCTGGCGGCCGGCGTCATCGTGCCCGCCTACGGCAGCCTGGCCGCGGAAGCGGAGACGCTGGCCGCCGCTGCGGCCGATTTCGAGAC
>JBOHWA010000810.1:0-10961 GCA_050735855.1 Binatia bacterium | reverse complement strand
CGGTCGGCGTGGCGCCCGCGACCGGCGATGCACCGTTCGTCATCGCGTCGTCGACCTACGACGCCAACTTTCCGGCGCAAGCCGCCGCCGACGGCGGCAGCGACGCCGGCGCGTGGACGAACCGCGGCGGGTGGCAATCCGCGGCGACGCCCTCCGACGCTGCCCCGCAGTATCTGAGCTTCCTCTTTCCGGCGCCGCGCACCCTCAGCGAGCTCACCCTGGTCGGCCATCCGGAGGCGCCGTACGCCCTGCGCAGCTTCGTCTTTCAGTATCGGACCGATGGCCGATGGATGGACATCGAGGCGACGCGCGTGCGCGACAACAGCGAGGCGACGCGGTGGACGTTCGGCTTCGCTGCGCTGACCACGTACCAGGTGCGCCTGGTCATCTTCGCCACCGCGGACCCGTACGCCCGGGTGCTCGAGGTGGAGTTCGGCGGCGCGACCGACGCCGAGGCGGTGTCGGGACCGCGGTTGTGCGCGCCGCGGGCGAATGCTTGAACCCGCCCGACATGGACTCGGGCCGAGCAGCCGTCGCGCGCGGCGAGACGATCGTCGGCTACCTGCTGCTCGTCGCCGCCTTCGCCGTGCATGCGGCGATCCTGCTGCAGCACCCGGTGGTCGGCGCGGCGGAGAACGGCGATTTCTGGCGCGTCACGCGGCCGGCCGGCATCGTGCCGCTCGACCGCCTCGAGGACGTCAGCCACAAGTGCGTCAGCCAACACTACGGGATCGCGCCGTGGCGTCTGACCGACGCCTTCTCGTCCGCGGCGCTGATCGCCGCCGCCAGCAAGCCGCTGCGCCTGGGGGCGCCGGTCATGGACATCCGCCAGGTCGGCGCCACCTACCTGGTGCTCTTCGCCGGCGTCTTCGCACTGGCGCTGTGGGCCGGGGTCGCGCCGCTGTGTTGTGCGCTCCTCGCCTGGGCGGCGCTCGATGTCTCGTACTCGCTCTACTTCAACAGCTTCTTCGTCGACCCGGCCGCGCTGCTCGGGTTCCTCGGCATCGCCCTCGGCCTGTACAGCTGGAACGCGCCCGCTCTCGATGCGACGGGGCCCCGGGCGCAGCGCGTGGCGCTGGTCCTGGCCGCGCTGATCGCCGGGATCAGCAAGCAACTCTACATCCTCACCCCGCTGCTGGTCGCGGCGGTCGTCGTCGCGTGGCCGCGGCGCGACTGGCTGGCGCACCTGCGCGGCGCGGCGGGGACCATCGTGGCGCTGCTGATCGCCGGCGGGCTGGGCATCGCCCACTTCACCTGGGGCAGCGGCCCACGCTTTCCGGAGGCCAACCGCCACCATGCCGTGTTTCACGGGCTGGTGCTGGTCGCCGATGATCCGCAGGCGGTGCTCGCCGAGCTCGACGTCGTGCCGCCGGCGATGCCCCTCAGCGGACGGAACTACTTCAAGCTGAGCGAAGCCGAGCGCAGCGCCTCGCACGACGCGCTCGCCGGCCTGTCGCACACCCGGCTGGTGCTCGCCTACCTGCGCGCGCCACGCCGCGCCGCGCGGGCGCTGGTCGCGGCCGTCGGCCCATTGCGCCTCACCACCACGGCGAGCGATCCGAACTTCAGCGACCGCAGCCGGCCGCCACGGCAGTACCGCGGCTGGTGGCAGATGGCGCGCCTGCGCGGCGAGCACCCCATTCTCGCCGCGCTGCTGCTGTTCGCCGGTGTGGCCGCGCTGCTCGGTGCCGCGGTGCAGCGCACCTGGCGCGGCGCGCACGCCGCGCTCACCTTCCTGCTGCTCAACGCCGCGCTGGTGGTGGTCGCCAGCCTCCTCGGCGATGGCCAGTTCGGCCTCAGCCGCCACGTCACCGCGGCGCGCTACTGCCTCGATCTGGCCCTCGCCCTGATCCTGTACGGCGGGTGGTCGGCGCTGCGGCGCCGCCTCGACCCGGTCCGGCGCGCGGCCTGATCGACGCCTGTCGATTTCGCGCCCCCTCGTTCGACAAGGGGTAGGCACACAACAAAGGAGGGACTGCCATGCGATTCATGATCCTGGTGAAGGCGACCAACGACTCTGAGGCGGGCGTATTGCCGACCGAGAAGCTCCTCGCGGAGATGGGACAATACAACGAAGAGCTGGTGAAGGCGGGCATCATGCTCGCCGGGGAGGGCCTCCACCCGTCGTCAAAGGGGACGCGGGTGAGGTTCTCGGGAACCAGCCGCACGGTGGTGGACGGTCCGTTCGCCGAGACCAAGGAACTGGTGGCGGGTTTCTGGCTCTGGGAGGTGAAGTCTCGCGAGCAGGCCATCGAGTGGGTGAAGCGCTGCCCCAATCCGATGCTGGTGGATTCCGAAATCGAGATCCGGCAGGTGTATGAGGCGGACGATTTCGGTGCCGCGCTCTCGCCTGAGTTGCGCGAGCAGGACGAGCGGCTGCGCAAGCAGGTCGGCGGCAAGGCCTGAGCAATGCAGGCTATCCACTCGCAGGGCTCGAGCCCAGGCTCGCCACGAGAACCCCGTCAGGCTGCTCCTTTGGGTCAGGGTTGTCGACTTCGATCCTGAACCCATGCGCCTTCAAGATACTCAGGCACTCGAGATGGATGTCGTTGCCGTGAGTACCTATCATCAGGGTTTTGATTTTCCCCGTTCGCAGCGAGTGTTCGCCACCTTTCAGTATGTCCACTTCCAATCCCTGGACATCCATCAACAGCAAGTCCACCGGCGTCCCAATCCTCCTCATCAGGTGGTCCAGAGAGAGTGTTCGAACGCGGAATGGATCTCGCCGCGCGGTCTCGCTCGATTTGGAACCCCTTCGAGCGAGCAGCACGTCGATGAGGTTCTTGATCGTTGACGTCAGCGGCTGTGGTTCGCCAGCTACCAGCACGCTTCCATAGTCCTGATCGAGCAGGCTGCCCTTTCCATCCCGGATGGAAATTGCCTCCTGGCGGACGGTGAAGTCCTTCGGCGTGAGGCCATTCAGGGCGATGTTCTCGTCAAAGAACTTTCGGTGGCGGGGGAGAGGCTCTACCGCGTGGATGGTGAGGTGCGGGGATAGGAGCTTTGCCAGGATGCAATAGTATCCGACGGCAGCCCCGATGTTCAGGAAACAGCCGCGGACGGGAAGCGTGCTGACGATGTTCAGGAAGATCTCTTCCTCTTCGGCCTCATGGACGTTTCTCTTGTCATATCGATCTCGTTGGATCTGGGTCAGATGGTCGTCGAAGACCCTGACGCCGTTGTCAAATTCATGGATCTTCCCGGGCATCCGTGCCGATGGAATCCCTACCGGCAGCGCAGCGAGCGCCCGTCGTTGATGCAGGCGCCCGTGCCGGCGCCGCACTGGCCGGTCTCGGCGGTCGGCGGGTCGAGCACCAGGGTGCCGGTGAGCGTCGCGGCGGCGGGCGCGACCGGGTAGTCGCCGCGCCGGCCCTTGACCTTGAAGTCGATGAGGCCGGGCTGGCGGCTCGACAGGTCCTTGATCACGACGGACGTGAGGCCGTTCGCCGGCGTGCTGCTCTTGTTGGTGTAGCGCCAGCGCTTGCCGGTCGACGACGTGCGCCAGCCGGCCTTGGTCGCCGGGTCGTAAGCGCCACCGGGGATGGCGGCGTCGAGGACGCCGGCGCCGAGCTGGTCGGTGATGACGACCCCGACCCCGTAGGTGGTGGGATCGAGCGCCGGAGTGAACGGATGGGTGAGCACCAGGCGGCCGTTGAAGGCGAGCGAATCGTCACCCGGCGGGGTGTCGATGCGGGCGATGCGGACGGCCGCAGCGGTCATCGTCACGGCGCTGGTGCACGCCAGGGGGCACGGCCCGAGCGGTCCGGGCAGCGCCAGCGGCGGCGGGGGGTCCACCGGGGCCTGCATGGCGACGATGAAGGCGACGGTCATGACGAACGGTCCGCGCGCCGGCTCGAGGCCCTCGCACAGGCCGGCCGGCCGGCCGAGGCTGAGGTTGTTGCTGAAGGTCGTGTTGGTGTGGCCGTGCACCCACCGGTAGGGGTTGGGGTTGGCGGGGATGGCGGCGGTGTTGCCGCTGACGATGGTGCCGGTGACCGGCTGGCCGAGGGCGGCGGTGCGGTTGGGGGTGCCGATGAGGACCGCCTGCTGCGCGCCGTCGCCGGCGAACTGGTTGTTCAGGATCTGGTTGTCGTCGTCCTCGACCCGCACGCCGTACGTGACGTTCGCGAACGCGTTGTTGCGGATGATGTTGTCGTCGGCGTAGTCGAGCGCATAGCCGGCCTGGTACTGCGGATCGCTGCACTCCATCGGCGCGATGTTCTCGCCCATGCGCGCCGCGACCCAGACGCCATTGGTGCCGCCGGTGATGGTGTTGTTCTCGATCAGGTTGCCGTCGGCGCCGTAGCGGCGGTGCCACCAGCGCTCCGGCCGCAAGGTCACGTACTCGCCGCAGTTCTTGTACAGAAAGATGGCGCCGTAGGCGTTGCCCGAGAAGCGGTTGTTGCGCACGGTGCTGAAGCGCGCGCCGTCGATCGACAGTCCCTCGCGGCCGCTGCCCCAGTACCAGAGGTTGCTCAGACCGCTCTGCTCGAACTGCTGCCAGTACGGCCCGTTCTCGCCGAAGCCGTTGTTGACGATGTCGCAGTCCTCGACCACCGAGTCCTTCGACCCGTGCTCCAGGTAAATGCCGGAGCTGCCCGAGCCCTCGACGTGCAAGCGGCGCAGGGTGACGCCGGTCACGTAGCCGTCGACGAACACGCCGACGCCGCGCGAGTTGAGCAGCGTGCTGTCCTCGATGACGATGTTCGAGAAGGCGTTGTCGTACTCGACGCCCTCGGCCAGGTCGCGGAAGCCCTCGCGGATGATGCGGACGTTGTTGAGGAAGCCTTCGATCTCGCAGTTGCGCACGGTGATGTTCGACAGCGCCGTGTCGGTCGGCGCGGTGATCTCGACGCCGCGCTGGCGGTCCGGCCCGTAGAGGCGCGCGCCCTGGCAGTCGAGCACCACGTCCGAGGCGGTGATGCGCACGCCGCGCGTCCAGACGCACGACGGATCGAGGTGCGAGCTGACGGTGATCTCGACCCGATCGCCGGCCTGGCTGCAGTCGATGAGTTGTGACCCCGGTGCCGGCGCAGCCGCCGCGGCGGAGGTCAGTGCGGCAAGCGTGACAAAGGATCCCAACAGGTGCGCGAGTCTCATACTATGGCGGTAGGCGGTGGGGCCGTCCGAGTCAAGGCAGACCGTCCAAGCCCCCGCGCGCCGGCGCGAACGGGCGGAATCGCGTGCCCGACGGCGGTTGATTTGGTACGGGGGGCGCGTGAGGTCGACGGCCTAGCTAGCAGCGCGTGACGATGATGGCTGAGCGCATGGAGGTGGACGTCTGCGTCGTCGGCGCCGGCTATGCCGGTCTGACTGCGGCGCGGCGGTTGGCGCAGGCGGGCAAGTCGGTCGTCGTCCTCGAGGCGCGCGATCGCATCGGCGGCCGTATCTGGACCTTCCTCCTGCCCGACGGCTCGCCGGTCGATCGCGGCGGCGGGTGGCTGGCAAATCGCCACGACGCGACGCTGAAGCTGGCGAGCGAGGTCGGCGTGTCGACCTACAAGACGTACGTCGACGGCTACCACCTGCTGGTCGGCGAGGGACGGACACGGCGCTACCGCGGGCTGATCCCCAAGATCAGCCCGGCGGCCATCCTCACCATCTTCCTGGCCCAGGTGAAGCTCGATCGCATGGCCAATCGCCTGCCGATCGAGGCGCCGTGGACGGCGGCGCGCGCGGCGGAGTGGGACGCGCGCTCGGTGGCCTGGTTCCTCGAGCGCTCGGGGATCCGTACGACGATGGCGCGCGACCTGTTCGACGCGGTGATCCGCGGCCTGTTCTGCGGCGACCTGCACCAGGTCTCCTTCCTCAACCTGCTCATGCTGATCCGCGCCTCGGGCGGCTTCAACACGCTGGTGTCGATCACCGGCGGCTACCAGGAGAACCTGGTGGTCGGCGGCGCCGGGTCGATCGCGCGGCGCATGGCCGACGATCTCGGCGCCGCCGTCCGCCTGAACACGCCGGTGCGCGCCATTGCCCAGCGCTCGGATCACGTCGTCGTCGAAGGCGCCGAGCTCACCGTCTCGGCTCGGCACGCCATCGTCGCCGTGCCGCCGGCGCTGGCGCTGGAGATCGCCTTCGATCCCGTCCTGCCGCAGGACCGCCTGACGTTGTACCGCCATTCGACCGCGGGACCGGAGACCAAGACGCTGCTCGTCTACGATGAGCCGTTCTGGCGCGCCGGCGGCTTCAGCGGCCAGTCGGCCGGTCCGCAGTCCGCGTCGGAGGTCACCATCGACGCCTCCCCCGCCGCCGGCACGCCGGGCGTGCTCGCCTCGTTCACCTTCGGCCCGATCGCCGAGCGCTGCGACGCCCTCGACGCCGGCGAACGCCGCCGCCTGGTCCTCGCGGCGATGGTCGAACGCTTCGGGCCGCGCGCCGGCGCGCCGTCGGCGCTCATCGAGACAGCGTGGTGGAAGGAGCCATGGACGCGCGGCTGCTCGATGGCGCACTGGTCGCCGGGGATCCTGACCAGGTACGGCCCGCTGCTCCGCCAACCGTTCGGCCGCGTGCACTGGGCCGGCACCGAGACCGCCACGATCTCGTACGGCTCCATCGATGGCGCCGTGCGCTCCGGCGAGCGCGCTGCGGGCGAGATCCTATCCGACGCGTGACGATCGTGGCCCGCGCGCCACGGCGCGACTTTTGTGTGCCGAGCGGTGCTCCGGTCCGCTGCTGCCGGGACGGCTCATCACGCCAGAATGTAAGTGTGTCCTGAGACACGTCCCTGTTTCACATTTCGTACGTCCACCGCTCGGTAAAACTTTCGTGGTTCGAAGGTCGAGCGATCGATAAGTCTTGGTCCCCACAATAGAAGGCGCGATGGCCCAGATCTCGCGAGCAGCTTGGGTCGATGACTGCGTGCAGCCGAGTTCTGCTGATCGAGGATGATGCGTCGCAGCGCGAACCGCTGACGCTGCTTTTCGAGTTGAAGGGATACGACATCGCCGCCGCGGCGAGCGTTCCTGAAGCGTGGGAAATGCTCAATGCAGGGTTGCAGCCGCGCGTCATCATCCTCGACCTGATGATGCCCGGGATGGACGGGATCGCGTTCCGCCGCGCGCAGATGCTCGATCCGGTGGTCGCGTCGATTCCGGTGATTCTCTATTCGGGCGGCGCCGACCTCGATCGCATCGCGCGCAACCTCGATGTCGTCGGCCACGTCGCCAAGCCAGGCAATTTCGATCGGTTGTTCGGCCTGGTCGGCGCGCATTGCCGCGCCTGACCTGCGGGCGCGCTTCCTCACCCCACGCCAAACTGCGCCACGTAGGCGAACATCATCGCGTAGTGCGCGCCGCTGCCGGCGATCACGCAGACATGGAACGTCTCGTGGTAGGAGAACACGCGCGGCCACAGGCGCGGCCGCTCGGTGACCAGGCACACCATGCCGACGGTGTACAGCACCCCGCCGAGCGCCATCAGCAGCATGGCCGGCCACGGCAGCCGCTGCGCCAGCGGCAGGAACAACGGCAGGGCCAGCCACCCCTGGATCGTCGTCATGGCGATGGCGAACGATTCGCTGACGCGCGGCAGCAAGGCCTTCTGCAGGACGCCCACCACCGCGATGCCCCAGGCCATGCACAGCACCGCGGTGCGCAGCCAGCCGTCGAGCACCACCCAGGTGATCGGCGTGTAGGTCGCCGCGACCAGCACATAGATCATCGAGTGGTCGACGCGCTGCATGCGTGCCTTGCCCACCGCCGCCCACGGCACCGAATGGTAGAGGCTGCTGACCGTATAGAGCCCCACCATGCCGACTGTGAAGACCAGCAGGGCGAACTGGTGCGGCGGCGCGCCGCGCCGCCAGAGCACGACCGAGCCGATCACCGACGCGATGGCGGCGCTGCCGTGGAGGAACCCGCGCACGGGATTCTGCATGCGGCCCAACGTCAGCCGCGGGTGGTCGTGCTGCATAGCGTACTCCAACGCTACGGGAGGCCGCTGTCTTAGTCCATGAAATTGACGCGTCGTGGCCGCCGTGTCGTTTGCGCGCCCGGTAGCTCATCGGGCATTTGGAGCCTCCGAGCGAGGGACGTCATCGATGACTGTTGCGATGGAACCGATCGGCACCGTCGAAGCCGGCCGCACACAGGCGGAGGACGACTACTGGGGCGGGGCGGAAGCCTGCCTCGTGCTCGCCGAGCGCTTCGAGCCCGACGCACTGCAGGGGCTGGAGGACTTCTCGCACGCCGAGGTGCTCTTCTTCTTCGACCGCGTCGAGCCGGCGAAGATCGTCACCGGCGCGCGCCACCCGCGCAACAACCCCGACTGGCCGGCGGTCGGCATCTTCGCCCAGCGCGGCAAGAACCGCCCGAACCGCATCGGCAGCACGATCTGCCGCATCCTGCGCCGCGACGGCCGCCGCCTCTATGTCGCCGAGCTCGACGCGATCGACGGCACGCCCGTCCTCGACATCAAGCCGGTGATGGCCGAGTTCCTGCCGCGCGACCCGGTGCGCCAGCCGGCGTGGTCGCGCGAGCTGATGCGCTTGTATTGGGCCCCGTCCAGCTGATCAGGGCGTCCTACGTCGTCGCGGCCAGCACCATGTGCACCAGCTGCACCGCCGTCGAGCCCTCGCCGACCGCGGCGGCGACGCGCTTGACCGAGCCGCTGCGCACGTCGCCGACGGCGAACACGCCCGGCCAGCTGGTCTCCAGCGGCAGCGGCGCGCGCGCCAGCGGCCACTCGGCGTCCTGCAGCTCCGCGGCGCTGAGCCCGGCGCCGGTCTTCACGAAGCCGGCGGCATCGAGCACGATGCAATCGGCGACCCAGGCGGTGTTGGGGTCGGCGCCGCAGAAGAGGAAGACGTGCTGCAGGGCGCGGTCCTCGATCGCCTGCGTGCGCCGATGCTGCCAGCGCACGCGCGCCAGCTCCTGGTCGCCGGCCAGCTCGATGATCTCGGTCTCGGTGTGCAGCGTGATGTTGGCCGCCGCCTCGATGCGCTGGATGAGATAGTTCGACATGCTGGCCGCCAGGCTGGGCCCGCGCACCAGCACGTGGACGTGCTTGGCGTGGGCGCTGAGGAAGACCGCCGCCTGACCGGCCGAGTTGCCGCCGCCGACGACGATCACCTCCTGGTTGGCGCACATCTGCGCTTCGTTGAAAGCCGCGCCGTAGTAGACGCCGCGCCCTTCGAACTGCGCCAGGTTGGCCAGCTCGAGTTTGCGGTAGCGCGCCCCCGAGGCGATGACGACGGCGCGCGCGCTCAGCCGCTCGCCGGCGTCGAGTTCGATGCGGGCGCCTTCCTTGTGATTGCAGTCGAGCCGCAGCACCTGGCGCGGGACGGCGACCTCGGCGCCGAACTTCTGCGCCTGCACGAAGCCGCGGCCGGCCAGCGCCTTGCCGGTGATGCCGGTCGGAAAGCCGAAGTAGTTCTCGATGCGCGAGCTGGTGCCGGCCTGGCCGCCGGGGGCGTTGGCGTCGAGCACGACGACGCTCAACCCTTCCGAGGCGGCGTAGACCGCCGCGGCCAGCCCCGCCGGGCCGGCGCCGACGACGGCGAGATCGAACTGCCGGCCGTCGAGGCGCTCGGGGCCGAGGCCGAGATGGTCGGCGAGGTCGCGGTTCGACGGCGTGCGCAGCACGCGGCCGTCGCCGAGCAGGATCACCGGCAGCTCGCCGGCGCCGACGCCGAAGCGCAACATCAGCGCCGCCGTGTCCTGGTCGTGCTCGACGTCGAGATAGACGTGCGGCTGCCCGTTGAGGGTCAGGAACTGGCGCAGCCGATGCGTCGCGGCGGTCTGGTGCGAGCCGATCATGGTGACGCCGTGCGGGATGTCCTCGATCAGCGCGACGCGGCGCAGGATGAAGGCGCGCATGATCAGCTCGCTGAGCTCGGCGTCGGCGACCACCAGGCGGCGCATCCCCGCTTCCGGAATGACCAGCACCTCGCAGTCCGCCCGCACCCGCGCCGTGCCGATCGCGGCGCGGCCGCCGAGCTGGCCGACCTCGCCGGTGAAGCTGCCCGGATCGTGGGTGACGATCAGCTCCTCGCCGTCCTTCGTCTGCCGCACGATGTCGAGCAGGCCGCTCAGCACGACGAACATGTCGACGTGACGGCTGCCCTCGGCGAACAGCACGGCGCCGGCCGGATAGCGCCGCCGCTCGCCGTAGCCCTCGAGCAACCCCAGCTGGTGCGGGTTGAGATGCGGGAAGATCTGCTCGCCGCGCGTGTCGCGGATCGTCGAGCTCACCGGCCCTGGCGGTTTACTGGGCATCGGTCAGGACGCGTCCATCGGCCATATGCGTCTCCGCTCTCAGACGACGGTTTCGTCGACGAAGCACCAGCGCCAGTCCTCGCCGGGCTCCAACGACTGCATGATCGGGTGCCGGACGGCGCGGAAGTGCTTGCTGGCGTGGCGATTCTTGGACGAGTCGCAGCAGCCGACATGCCCGCACGACAGGCAGAGCCGGAGGTGGACCCAGTCATCGCCGCTGCGCAGACACTCCTCGCAACCGTCGGCGCTCGGCGTGACCTCGCGGATCTCGCCCACGTGTGCACAGGTGGCCATCGCGCTGCTCCTTCGCCGTAGGGCTCGGTTGGGTGAATCGGCCGCTGCCGGAAGCGGTTGTGACAGCGCCAATCTAAACGTCAACGCCGCGCGGCGAAAGTGGGGGCGGCGCTCAGCGGTCGCCGCGGCGCCGGTGTGGGCCACGCGGTCGACCGTCCGGTTAGGCGTAGGAGCGCAATCCGACTGCCCACGTAGGGCGCGCGCTTGCTGCCGGCGATCCTCGAGCGCCTGGTGTCCCTCGAGCTCGTCCGTCCGCCGGCCGCCGGCAGCGATCAGTACGAGTTGACGGCGGCCGGCGCGAACCTGGCCGGCACCTGGCGGGCCGCGCTAACGCCGGCCGGGCGCCGCGCAGCGACCGGAAGTGCGGGTAGTGGATCTGTTCGAGGCCCGGGTCAGCCTCGCTGTGAGTCACGCTGCCGGCGAGTGGTGGAGGGCGCCGGTCCCTCGGCG
>JBOHWA010000809.1:0-3356 GCA_050735855.1 Binatia bacterium | reverse complement strand
GGAGGGCGCCGGTCCCTCGGCGCCGGGGGCGGCGGGGCTGGAGTGCACGTCGCGAGCACGGCGCCGAGGGACCGGCGCCCTCCAGGTTACGTCCTCGATCCCGCGCTACGCCGGTTCCCACACCGGCAGGGTCACGTCGTCGGTCAGCTGACGGTAGACAACGTTGACCGGCAGGCCGAAGCGCATCCGGTCCGGCGTGCAGTTGACCATGTAGCCGACCAGGCGCGGGCCCTCGGCGAGCTGCACGACCACCATGATGTGCGGCAGCATGTGCGCGAAGGCGGGCAGGAACGGCTCGCTGCCGATGACGTAGGTGTACACCTCGCCGCGCCCGCTGGCTTCGAAGTACTCCAGCGCGCCGCCCTTCCAGTAGGCCGGCTTGGGCGGCCAGTGCACCGCGCCACCGGCGCGTTCGCGCTGCAGGATCAGCTTGTGATCGCAGCAGCCGCTCCAGAACGGCGCCATGATCGGATCCGCGGTATCGGGCAGGGGGTAGTCGGGGTGGAGCGTCATGACGTCAGGCCGCCCGTATGACCATCGCGCTGGTGGCGACGCCCGAGGCGCCGGTGACCAATGTGGCTCGGCAGTTCGGCACCTGCGCGGTCGAGGTGCCGCGGATCTGGCGCACGCCTTCGGTGATCAGGTTGAAGCCGTGCACGTAGGCTTCCGACAGGCCGCCGCCGGAGGTCAGGACGGGCAGCGCGCCGCCGAGCTCGATGCGACCGCCCTCGGTGAAGGGGCCGCCCTCGCCGCGGGCGCAGAAGCCGTAGTCCTCCAGGCCGGTGATGACCAGCGGGGTGAAGGCGTCGTAGATCTGCGCGCAGTCCATGTCCTTCGGCTTGAGCTCCGAGCGCGACCACAGCAGCTCGGCGCAGGCCACCGACGTCGTCTGCATGTCGGGGCTGTTGCTGTAGTTCGCCAGATGCACCGGGTTGGGCCCTGACGCCTGCGCCACCGAATGCACCAGCGCCAGCTTCTGTTTGAGATCGCGGGCGCGCTCGACGCTGGTGACGACGCAGGCCAGCGCGCCGTCGCTCTCCAGACAGCAGTCGTAGAGATGCAGCGGATAGCCGATGACGCGGCCGCTCAGGTAGGTCGCCATGTCGAGCGGCCGATCCCTCATCAGCGCGAACGGGTTGCGTTGGGCGTGCTTGCGGGCGGCGATGGCGACGTTACCGAGGTGCTCGCGCGTGGTGCCGTACTGGTGCATGTGGCGGTGCGCCCACATGCCGATGACGTCGACCGGACGGATCAGGCCCCACGGCACGTGCAGGGCCTTGTCGTCGAGCATGCGGCCCTTCTCCTGCGACCACGGCCGCGAGGTCTTGGCGCCGCGGTTGCGCGCCCGGTGGCAGACCACCACCTCGGCCAGCCCGCTGGCGATCGCCGCACAGGCGTGCATGATCGTCGCCGCCGAGGCCCCGCCGCCGTAGGAGATCTTGTCCCACCAGCGCAGATTCTTCACGCCGAGACGGCGGGCGATGGAGACTTCGTGCGTGTGCTCCATCTCGAACATGCTGATGCCGTCGACGTCCTCGGCCGCCAGCCCGGCGTCGTCGAGCGCCATCTGGATCGCCTCGACCGCCGTGTCGCCGATCGGCCGGCCGATGTCCTTGGCAAACGGCAACTGGCCGATGCCGACGATCGCCATGCGATCGCGGATGCGGGCGAAGAGATCCTTGTCGAGGCCGTCGCCCATCCTGGCGGCTTAGCGCAGGGCGAGCGCGATTGCCATTCAGTTGCGGCTGACGCTCACCAGGCGATTCAGCGCCTCGAGCAGCTCGACGCCGCTCGAGCGCAGTTGGCGCATGACGCCGCGCTGTTCGGGGGTCAGGGCGCCGAACTGGTCGTCGAGCATCAGCTCGGCGTAGCCGATGATGACGTCGAGGGGGATGCGGAAGCGGTGCGAGAGCGAGGCGACCAGCTCGGTCTTGAGGCGCTGGGTCTGCGCCAGCTCCTCGGCCAGGCGGGCGTTCTCGAGCGCCATGCCGGCGAGGTCGGCGATGCCCTGCGCGACCTGCATCTGCTCGGGCGCGAAGCTGCGTCCGCTGTGGCGCGCGCCGCCGACCAGCAGGCCGAGCTCGAGGCCGTTGCGCTGCAGCGGCACGACCAGGCAGCGGCTGAGCCCGTGGGCGTAGTCCGCCGGAGCGACGAACAGCTCGCGGGCGTCGACCTCCACCGCCGGTCCATGGCCGTTGCGGCGGCCGAGGATCTGCGCCACGTGCAGGCGCGGCAGGCGCGCCTCGCGCGGCGGGGCGGGGACGCCGCGCTGCGCGCCGTGCGAGGCGACCGGGACGTAGACGTCGGTGGCGGGCTGCCAGACCCAGGCCTGGCCGACGTCGCAGCTCAGCACCTCGACGATCAACTGGCAGCAGCCGCGCACCAGATCGGGGAGCTGGCCCTGGCGCAGCTCGAGCGGCGCGCGGCGCGCGTCGAGGGCGCGTAGGTCGACCGCCCCGTCGATGACGTAGAGCAGCTCGCGCGCGCCCTGGTCGACGCGCCGCAGCGTATCGAGCTGATCGCGGTTCATGTAGCCGAAGGCGCCCTCGATCAGCAGGTCGGTGTAGCCCATGATCACGTGCAGCGGCGTGCGCAGCTCGTAGGACAGCGACGAGACCAGGTCGGAGCGCCCGCGCTCGCTGTCGGCCAGCGCGCTCAGCAGCCGCTCGTTCTCCTGCGCGATGGCCGGCAGGCGCAGCACGAACCACGAGCCGCGGTCGTGTGACATATCCATCTCGATGCGGCCGCCGTGCGCATCGACGATGGCGCGCGCGCTGGCCAGGTCGGCTTCGGCGCCGCGGCTGCCCTCGGGACCGTCGGTATGCGCCTCGATCGCGGCCACCTGCTCCGGGCTGAGGCGCGGCCCGTCGTTGCCAATGGTCAGGCTCAGCCAGTCGCCCTCGATGGCGGTGCGGCAGACGATCAGCCCGCCGCGGCGCGACTGCTTGACGGCATGGCTCAGCACCCGGCCGATGCCGAACTGGAGCTGCGCCCGGTCGGCCCAACTGAGCGGCAGGCTGGGGTCGAGATCCAGCCCGGTGCCCAGCCGCTTGACCGCCAGGGCCGGCTGATACTGGTCGAGCAGGTCGAGCACGACCTTGTTCAACGAGGCCCACTGGGGCAGCAGGTGCAGTGTGTCGCGCTCCTCCCTCACGTCATGCCCCCGTCGCTCTCCAACACGTCCTTTGAGTCCACGCTTGGCAATACAACTGACATGCCAGCCGCTGCGTGAAGCGACGATAAGCGGAAAAGCGCCGTGCGCTGAGACGGGGTGTCGGCGGGTGGACGTAGCGAGACGCATTTTCGGCGGTGGACAGCACCTGGAGGGCGCCGGGCCCTCGGCGCCGGGGGGAAGG
>JBOHWA010000808.1:0-4457 GCA_050735855.1 Binatia bacterium | reverse complement strand
CACCCCCGGCGCCGAGGGCCCGGCGCCCTCCACACCGTGCATCCACCTTCCCTCCTCTTCCTGCGCCGTGCTACACCCCGATCCTCTCCAAGACAGAACGGTGGCGGTGGCGGATGGCGGACCTTCTCTCTTCTCTCAATCCGGTCCAGCAGCGGGCGGTGCTGCACGGTGACGGCCCGTTGCTGATCCTCGCCGGAGCGGGCTCGGGCAAGACGCGCACGCTGACGCATCGGGTGGCGCACGTCATCGACGAGCGCGGCGTCGAGCCCTGGCGCATTCTGGCGGTCACCTTCACCAACAAGGCCGCCGGGGAGATGCAGGAGCGCCTGCGCCGGCTGCTCGGTGACGATCGGTTGCCGTGGGTGTCGACCTTCCACGCCGCCTGCGTGCGCATCCTGCGGCGCGACATCGCGGCGCTCGGCTTCACCTCGAACTTCGGCATCTACGACGATCGCGACAGCGAGCGGGTGGTGAAGGACTGCCTGACGGTGCTGCGCATTCCCGAGCAGACGCTGACGCCGCGTCAGGCCGGCGGGCACATCGACGCGGCGAAGAACAAGGGCCTGACGCCGGCGGCCTACGCGCGCAGCGACGAGCAGCACGAGTGGATGGCGGCGGTCTATGCGCGCTACCAGGAGGTGCTGCGCAAGGCCAACGCGCTCGACTTCGGCGATCTGCTGCTCACCACGCTGCGCCTGTTCGACGAGCATCCCGACGTGCTGGAGCGCTATCGCGGGCGCTTCCGCCACGTCCTGGTGGACGAGTACCAGGACACCAACGCGGTGCAGTACCGCATCACCAACCTGTTGGCGGCCGGCTCGCGCAACCTGTGCGTGGTCGGCGACGACGACCAGTCGATCTACCGCTGGCGCGGCGCCGAAATCGCCAACATCCTCGACTTCGAGCGCGACTATCCCGACGCGGTGGTGATCCGCCTCGAGCAGAACTACCGCTCGACCGCCAACATCCTGGCCGGCGCCGGCGCGGTGGTGGCGCGCAACGCGCGGCGCACGGGCAAGACGCTGTGGACCGAGAATCCGCCCGGCGAGCGCATCGTCGTCGCGCCGCTGTCCGACGACCTCGAGGAGGCGCGCTTCGTCGCGCGCGAGATCGACCGGCAGACGGCGGAGCACTATCTGCGGCGCGAGATCGCCGTGTTCTATCGCACCAACGCCCAGTCGCGTTCGATCGAGGAAGCGCTGGTGCGCAACCGCATCCCCTACGTGATGATCGGCGGCGTCAAGTTCTTCGCCCGCGCCGAGATCAAGGACGTGCTCGCCTACCTGCGCATCCTGATCAACCCGACCGACTCACTGGCGGTCAAGCGGGTGATCAACGTGCCGCCGCGCGGCATCGGCGCGAGCACCGTCGAGCGCATCACCGCGCTCGAGGACGAGGCGGGTACCCTGCTGGCGGCGTGCCGGCTGGCGCTCGAGCGCGAGCTGCTCAAGCCGCTGCAGGCGGAGAAGGTGCGCGCCTTCGTCGAGCTGATCGACAGCTTCAGCGGGCGGCTCGAGCAGATGTCGTATCCACTGCTGACCGCCCGGCTGATCGAGGAGACCGGCTACGGACCGGCGCTGCGCGAGGACGGCAGCGCCGAGGCGCGCGACCGCCTGCAGAATCTCGAGGAGCTGCTCAAGGGCATGGAGGAGCACGCCGGCTCGGAGCGGACCCTGCAGGAGTACCTCGAGCAGGTGGCGCTGGTCGCGGATATCGACAACTACGACGGCAACGCCGACCGGGTGACGCTGATGACCCTGCACTCCGCCAAGGGGCTGGAGTTCCCGCTGGTGTTCGTCACCGGCATGGAGGAGGGGCTGTTCCCGCATGCGCGCGTCAACGACGCCGACATCGAGGAGGAGCGCCGCCTCTGCTACGTCGGCATGACCCGGGCGATGAAAAAGCTCTACCTGACCCACGCGCTGCGCCGGCGCGTGTACGGCGACTTCCAGATCAACCCGCGCAGCCGCTTCCTGGACGAGATTCCAGCCGAGTTGATCGACACCGTCGCGGCCCCGGCGCGGCCGGCCGCCGCGGCGCCGCAGCGCTTCGGCGCCTGGTCGCGGCCGAGCGCGCCCGCGGCATACAGCGGCAAGCGGATCGAAGTGGCGAACGGCGATGACGGGGACGGGGTGCGGGTGGTCTACGACGAGGACGGGCTGCGCATCGGCAGCCGCGTCCGTCACACCACCTTCGGCGTCGGGACCGTGAAAGGTCTCGAGGGCGCCGGCGAGCAACAGAAGGTGACGGTGGTGTTCGCGTCGGTTGGGGCGAAGAAGCTCCTGCTCAGATTCGCGGGGCTCGAGCCGGCCTGATCGTCACTTCACCTCGACCTCTTCGGCGCCGTCGTCGTCGTCATCATCATCATCGTCGTCATCGTCGGTGTCTTCGATCGGGTTGCCGTACTCGTCGAGCGGCTTCTTCTCGCCGTCCTTGCGGGCCAGGCGCCGCTTCATCTTCTCTTCCTGTTTCAACTTCCGCGCCATTTCCTTGCGGCGCTTCTGGTCTCGTTTGAAGGTTTTGCCACCAGCCATCACACGACTCCTTTCAGGTCTTCGTGCGGAGAGGGGGGAAGCTACCAGAGGCGGTTGGAGGCGGCAATCGCGCGCCTGCGCCCGGCGGCTGGCGCCGTGCCGCCCTCCGTGGGGTGGCGCTAGTTGATGAAGTGGCCGAAGCGTTCGAAACGCGGCGTGGCCAACCACCCCTGGGAAACGTCGCGCGACCAGTAGATGAACGTCGCCTTGCCCTTGATGTCGGCGACGTTGGCGAAGCCCCAATAGCGGCTGTCGTAGCTCTTGTCCCGGTTGTCGCCCATGACGAAGAACTTGCCTTCGGGGACCTGCGTCGGGGGCATGTTGTCGCGGTTCGATGATTGGACCGTGTCGTCGCTGAAGTGCGCATGCGGATCGTCGAGCTTCTCGCCGTTGACGTACAGGGCCTTGTTGCGGATCTCGACGGTGTCGCCGGGGATGGCGATGACGCGCTTGATCAGATCGGTGGAGCGGTCGATCGGCGAGATGAAGACGACGATCTCGCCGCGCTCCAGGTCGCCGACGTGCAGCAGCTCGGTGCCGATCAGCGGCAGGCGCACCGAGTAGGCCAGCTTGTTGACGAAGATGTGGTCGCCGATCTGGATCGTCGGCAGCATCGAACCCGACGGCACCCAGAAGGCCTGCACCACCGACGAGCGCACGGCCAGCGCGATCAGCAGGGCCAGCCCGATCGATTCGACGTTCTGTCGCCAGCGCGATTTCTCGGCCGGGGCCGCCACCGCGGGCTTGGCGGTGTCAGCCGCGTGCTTGTCACTCATGTAATGCGAGACTCCAATTGGGGAGTATTCCCGCGCCGGTGACGCGGGTCAAGGTGCATCGGCTGTTCGCACCGGCGGGGCTCGCGACGAATCGCCCCCCCCGCCCCCCCCCCGGCGCCGAGGGACCGGCGCTCTCCAGGGCGGTTGCCGCGCCGTGGGGTGGGGCGGTTGCTGCGCCGACTGGCGCCGGTCCCTCGGCGCGGGGGGGGCGGTTGCTGCACGCCACGCGGCGCCGACGATCTGGAGGGCGCCGGTCCCTCGGCGCCGGGGGCGGGGTGGTGTACGCTCAGAACTCCACCCGGACGCCCTCGTCTTCGCCGCTCTCGCTGTCGGTCAGCACCAGGCGGGCGCTGACGTATTCGGCGAGGGGGAAGTAGAGGAAGCCGCGCTGCTGGGCGCCCGGGGCGATCGAGGTGGCGCTGAACTGCTTGCCGTCCAGCACGCCGGCGATGGCGGTCGGCGACAGGACCGTCAGTGGCTTGCCGTCGACCCGTGCCGCCGCGATCTGGGCCGCCGCCGCCGCGGGGGTCAGGGCGGCCACCCGCTCGCGCGCCGGCGTGGTGAGCTGCAGCTCGGTGGGGACCAGGGTGTAGGTCTGCGGGGTCAGGTTGGTGATGTCGATGCGCACCGGCAGGATGCCGGCGGCGGCGATGTCGAAGGGGAAGTCGATGCGGCCGGCCTGGCCGCGCAGCGGTTCGACCAGGACCTTGACGTCGCGGCGCTGCTGCGAGGCGGGCGCGGTGCCGGCGACGACCTTCGCGTCGAGCTCCTCCTGTGCCGCGCGCATGCTGACGATGTTGGTGAACGCGTGGTGGAACGAGCGCTTGATCTCCATCTGCTCGAGCCACGCGCCATCCTCGGTGGCGTCGACGGTAGCGCCGGTTGCCGTGCAGGTGATGCGCACCGTCACCGAGCGGTGGTCCTCCTTCGTCGTGCGCTGGCCCCGCATCACCCCCGGCCGCCCCGGCTCGGCCGGCTGAAACTCGCCGACGGTGAAGCGCATCGCCTGCAGCGTGCGATAGGCGGTGCGGTTGGCGTCGTCGCAGGTCATCGGCCGGTCGATCAGATCGTATTGCCGCACCGCCGACGCGCACCCGAGCATCCCCAATGTCAGCAGCACATGGAGGGCGCCGGTCCCTCGGCGCCG
>JBOHWA010000807.1:0-3873 GCA_050735855.1 Binatia bacterium | reverse complement strand
GTTCCATACCTGGGCATCGGGCGGCACGCGGAAGCCCGGCACCGCCGCCTGCTGCAGGTCGGCCGGCAGCGGCGGGGCGCCGCCGGGGACCGCCTGGCCGAGGCCGTAGGCGGTGAGCAGTTCGACGTCAGCCCACAGGTTGTTGGAGCCGAGCACCGCGACGATCACCTCGCGCCCGTTGGCCGAGGCGGCGCCGACGAAGCAACGCTTGGCCTTGCGCGTCCAGCCGGTCTTGCCGATGACGTGCAGGTCGTCGCGCCACAGCAGCTTGTTGGTCGAGCGCAACGCGATGCGTTTGCGGCTGCCGGTGGTCGGCTGGATGACCGTCTGGCGGACCGACATGATCTCGCGCATCCCCGGCGTCTGCAAGGCCTGGCGCATGATCAACGACATGTCGTGCACGGTCGAGTAATGCCCCTCGGCCGGCAGCCCGTTGGGGGTGACGAAGTTCGATTGCGTGGCGCCGAACGAGCGCGCCGTGGCGTTCATCAGCCGGGCGAAGTTGGGTACCGAGCCGGCGACCCCCTCGGCGATGACGACGCTGGCGTCGTTGGCCGAGCGCATCATCATCGCGTACATCAGATCGCGCGTCTCGAAGCTCCAACCCGACCGCAGGTACGCCTTGCTCGGCGGCATCGAGCTGGCGTACGTGCTGACGCGCATCAGATCGTCGGGCGCCATCTGGCGCAGCGCGATCAGGCCGGTGAGGATCTTCGTCGTGCTGGCCGGCGGCAGCTGCAGGTTGGGATTGCGGGCGAAGTGGACTTCGCCGGTCTGGGCGTCGACGACCAGGGCCGCCTTGGCGGTGAGCCGTCCGAGCTCGCGCGCCTCCGTGGCGCCAGCACTCGCCGCCGCCAGAAGGAATGCGAGTCCAATCGCCAGTTGCTGCATCCTCACCATCCGCTACTCGCTCTCCCCAGCCACCGCCGTGCTCGATCATTTTTGACCGAATTTACAGGCATTTTCAACTAGCGTTCCACGCCGCGGCAATATTGTCACGCGCCGGCGTCACCGACCGATCGGACATTGCCGCAGGCCAGCACCGTGGCCTATGGTCCGGCGCATGGCTGCCGGCGAGAGCATACGCAAGGTCCCCCCGCACAGCATCGAGGCCGAGGAATCGGTGCTGGGCGGCATTCTGCTCGACAACAATGCCCTCGACCGCGCGGTCGAGCTGATCATTCCGGAGGACTTCTACCGCGAGGCGCACCGCAAGATCTTCCGCGCCGCGCTCGACCTGAGCGAGCGCCACGAGCCGGTCGACCTGGTCACCCTTTCGGACGCGTTGCGCTCGCGCAACGAGCTGCAGGACGTCGGCGGCGCCTCCTACCTGGCCGAGCTGGTCGAGCGCGTGCCGACCGCAGCCAACGTCGGCTACTACGCCAAAATCGTCAAGGACAAGGGCATCCTGCGCGCCCTGATCCAGACCACGACCGAGATCGCCATGCGCAGCTACGAGGCGCCGACCCAGGTCGAGCACTTCCTCGACGAGGCCGAGCACCAGATCTTCCAGCTCTCCGAGCGCAAGGCGCGGCCGTCGTTCTTCCGCGTGCGCGACATCATCGTCGAGTCGATGAAGGCGGTCGAGCAGCTCTACGAGCGCCAGGAGCTGGTCACCGGCGTGCCGACCGGCTTCGTCGACATGGACAAGAAGACCGCCGGCCTGCAGCCCAGCGATCTGATCATCGTCGCCGGCCGCCCGAGCATGGGCAAGACCGCCTTCGCGCTCAACATCGCGCAGTACGCGGCGCTGCAGTCGAAGATCGGCGTGGCGGTGTTCTCGCTCGAGATGTCGAAGGAGCAGCTGGTCTTCCGTCTGCTCTGCTCCGAGGCGCGCGTCGACCAGTCGAAGGTGCGCGCTGGCTACGCCGCGCAACGCGACTACCCGAAGCTGGCGATCGCCGCCGAGCGCCTCTCCGAGGCGCCGATCTACATCGACGACACGCCGGCGCTGAGCGTGCTCGAGCTGCGCGCCAAGGCGCGCCGCCTGAAGCGCGAGCGCGACGCCAACCTCGGCCTGATCATCGTCGACTACCTGCAGCTCATGCGCGGCATCTCCAGCGACAGCCGCGAGCAGGAGATCTCGAGCATCTCGCGCTCGCTCAAGGCGCTGGCCAAGGAGCTCAGCCTGCCGGTGATCGCCCTCTCGCAGCTCAACCGCCAGGTCGAATCGCGCGCCGACAAGCGCCCGGTGATGGCCGACCTGCGCGAGTCGGGCGCCATCGAGCAGGACGCCGACGTGATCATGTTCCTCTACCGCCCGTCGGTCTACGACCCGAAGAACGCCGACGAGCACGACGCCGAGGTGATCATCGGCAAGCAACGCAACGGGCCGACCGGCACGGTCAACCTGACGTTCTTCTCCGAGTACACGCGCTTCGAGAACCGCGCGGAGGAAGAGGTCAACTTCGAGGCGGAGATCGACGAGCTGTAGGGCGCGCGGTCGATCGTACGCCACCACCCAGTGGCGAAGAGAAAAGACTTCAACGCGGAGACGCAGAGGACGCAGAGGCGAGGATTCGGGCATCAACACTTGTGAGCGGTCGCGGACGGCTCCGATGCGGTGGCCGTCGCCTTTGGCCTCAAAAGGTTGGTCTTTGCCTGAGAACGTCAGGCTGCGCGCTACTGCTTCCGGCCATCAGTGGAACTGCGGTCCTGGCATCGATGCCCTCCCTCGAAATGTGCCCACGCCACACTTCGACCTTGACGGGCTCTCCACCTGCCGCGCGGGCGGCGGCTTCTGCGGCTGCACCTTCCCGGTGACGTGCCGCCCCTTCACGTGGGACTCGATTCACCCGCCTCGGCAGCCAGCGCATGCGCCGCGCAGCTCGACCAGCAGATCGGCAAAGGGGTGGGGGGCAAGGGGGGAAAAGGTCGCAGGTTCCGAGTAGTGCGACTTGGGCACCTCGGACTACTCGGAACCTACGTCCCCCTCTCTACCTACGTCCCGAAGAACGCCGACGAGCACGACGCCGAGGTGATCATCGGCAAGCAACGCAACGGGCTGACCGGCACGGTCAACCTGACCTTCTTCTCCGAGCACACGCGCTTCGAGAACCGCGCCGAGGAGGAGGTCAGCTTCGAGCCGAAGATCGACGAGTTGTAGAGCGCGGCCGGCGACGAGGAGTTACGCGCCTTCAGTCTGCTGGCCGCGGACCGGATATTTGTCGACGATGCGCGAGCACGCGGCGACGATGCCGGGCAAATAGCCCAGACGCTTGCTCCACGAGCGCCGCAGTGCGCGGTCACGCGCAGCCAGTTCCCATCGTCGTAGTCATCAGCCCCAGGGTTCTCGCGGCCATGGATCCAGAGTTGGAAGCCCGCGACCCTGAGTGCCGGAGCGCCAAGATCTTCCGGCGTCATCCGGGGAGTCATGTCGGAATGCCCGCTGCGACCAGCTTGATCCTGGCAATCGCCTCCGCGGAGCCAATGCGAGCCGCCAGAATGTAGCTCTCCTTCTCCGCGTCCACCTCAGAACAGACCTTGCCGAGTATGCCGGCTATGGCCCGATGGGGTGCGATGCGATCAGCGTACTTGGCGAGGAGGGCCGCTTCGACCGAGTCCGACTCATGACCATCCAGTGCGTGTGCCCAATAGAAGTTGTCGTAGCGCACGCAGAATTCTGAGAACGACAGATGTCCGGCGGCGCACTGCCAGACCAGTTCGTCCTGGCCGTTCAGGATCGAGATTAGATTTGCCTCTGAGTCCATGTGCGAGAGCATACGCGCCTTGATGCCTGAAGCGGACTAACCTTGATGTGACAGAAAAAGATCAACGCGAAGGCGCGAAGGCGCGAAGGCCAGAGGAGCGCAGCTGTGGAGCGAGCGTTCCCGGAACCACATCGCGGATGCGGATTGGGAAAGAGCCGGCCGG
>JBOHWA010000806.1:0-4031 GCA_050735855.1 Binatia bacterium | reverse complement strand
TCGAACTGGCGCTGCAGCACCCGGGGGCGCCCCGGTGAGCGACCCTGCCCTCGCCAAGTTGGCGACCATCCGCCGCTGCCTCGCGCGCATCCGCCACGTCACCGGCGGCGATCCGCTGCGCGTCCGCGAGATCGACATCCAGGACATCGTCGTCCTCAACCTCCAGCGCGCAATCCAGGCAGCCATCGATCTTGCCGCCCACCTGATCTCCAGCGGGACCTACGGCCTTCCCGACTCCCTGAAGGCACACTTTTCCATCCTGGTGCGCGAGCAGGTGATCGCTCACGAGCTCGGTCAACGGCTCGAGGCGATGGTGGAATTCCGCAACATCGCGGTGCACGACTACGAGGCGCTGAACGTTGAGATCCTTGGGCGCATTGTCGCCGAGCGCCTGCCGGACCTGGAGCTGTTCGCGGACGCCGCGAGCCGCTTCCTCGCCAGGCGTGACGCTGCCCCCGAGTAGCGCGTCCCCCAGCCGCTGCGCCGACTGTCGACCTATGATCTTGGCGCGACGCGACGTACGGACTGGCGGCGGCTACGCAACCCGCAGGCGGCGCTTGGGCACTTCGCGGGTGAGGGCCTCAGTCGCTTCGACGACGTCGTCCTCGCGCATCTTGTCCATGCTGTGGCGCACTTCGCGGCGGGTCATGGCGAGGCCGTAGCGCTCGAGGATGGATTTGACGAGCTCGTAGTTGGTCTCGATCGACTCGCTCACCGAGGCGTAGCCGAACTGCGCCGCGCGCAGCCGCTCCCAGTAGGCCAGGGCGTTGAGCTGGAAGAAGTGGGCGTCGGTCTCCTTCGGCTCGATGACGATGATGTCGCCCTGGAAGTTGGGATCGTCCTGGTATTCGCGCAGGCCGTACTGCAGGCGCGAGTGCAGCAGCGTGCGGAAGACCTGGTTGAGGACGCTGAGCACGCCGCCGTCGGCCATCAGCGGCCCGTCGTAGCTGTAGGTGCCGCTGGCGCGATCGAAACGGCGCCGCACGCGGTTGGAGAACGGCCGGAAGGGGTTGTAGCAGATCACCAGGTCGGCGCCGTGCTCGATGGCGACGTCGAGGTTGGCGGTGCGCCGCACGCCGCCGTCGACGTAGTCGATGCCCTTGATGCGCGCCGGTTTGTAGAAACCGGGTAGCGAGGTCGACGCCTGCACCGCTTCGGAGATGGTCACCGAGGCGTCCTCGTCGTGGCCGAAGACGACGCGTTCGGCCGTGTCGAGGTTCATGGCGCTGATGTAGAGCTCGCGCTGCGTGCGCCGGTAGAGCGTGCGGAAGTCGTTGGTCAGCCCGCCGCGCTGCAGGTTGCGGCGGATGTAGCGCTCGATGCTGGCGTTGTCGAAGAGCCCGGTCGGCAGATAGTCGAGCGCCGACGGCAGCCCGCGCCGGTTCCACAGCGCCTCGGCGAGCGGCGCGAGCAGGTTGGGCAGGTTGCTCGGCGCGGGGTTGCGGGCGTAGTCGCCGAGCGCGCGACCCAGATCGCCGATCATCTTCGGCGTGCCGCGCACGACATCCGACAACACGCCGGGCGCGAAGAGCACCAGCGCCAGCGCGTACTGCAGCGGCCGTTCGACGAACTCGCTGAAGTTGGGGCTGTAGAAGTCGAGAGCGCGGAAGACGCTGAGCTCGGTGGACTTGCCCTCGAGGCTCTTGATCATCTCGGCGGGGCTGATGCCGAGCGCCAGCGGCGCCGCCAGCACGGCGCCGGCGGAGAGCCCGACGTAGGTGTCGAACTCGGTGGTCTTACGGTTGACCAGGAAGTCGTCGAGCGCCTTGAGGCCGCCGAGCTTGAAGGCTCCGCCGGTGACGGCGCCGCCGGCCAGCACCAAGGCCACCTTGGGATTGCGCTTGCGGCTCTTGAGGTCGCTCTTCTGAACGATGGTGATGCCCATCGCTGGCCCCCCGACTCAAACAAACGATCAGTTGGGACGCTATCGATCCATGACGCAGTATGTCAAGGACGATGTCGGGACGAGAGCCACGCGCCGTCGTGCTCCGCCTCCCAGCGGCCTTCGGCGAGTCCGGCGTGCGTGTCGAGCACGCGCCAGTAGCCGTCGAAGCGATAGCCGTAGAGCGCGGCGCCGTCGGCCAGCATGCGCGGATACGTCTCGGCGTTGATGCCGAAGCGCCCGGCCTCCATGTAGTCGAACACCTGCGGCTCGAAGACGTGCACGCCGCCGAACATCAGCGCGGTCAGCGGCGCATCGACCACGGCCGGGCGCCCGAGGAAGCGGCGGATGCGCGCCGTCGCGTCGATCTCGATCTCGCCATAGCGGCGCTGCTCGCGGTCGGGGCGCAACAGCATGGTGGCCAGCGCGCCGCGGCCGGCGTGGAAGCGAATCATGTCGGCGAGGTCGAGGTCGAGGATGGTGTCGGAGTTGAGCACGACGAAGCGGTCGCCGCCGAGCCACGCCTGCGCCTGCTTGATGCCGCCGCCGGTGTCGAGGATCGCCGGGGCTTCCTCCGACCAGGTGATCGAGACGCCGTACGCGTCGCCGTCGCCGAGCGCGTCGCGCAGCGCGCCGCCCAGATGGTGCAGGTTGATGACGACGTCGCGGATGCCGGCAGCGCGCAGCAGCGCCAACGGATAGGCGATCAGCGGCTGCCCGCCGACCTGCACCAGCGGCTTCGGCACGCGGTCGGTGAGCGGCCGCAGCCGGCTGCCGAGGCCGGCGGCGAGGATCATCGCCTTCATCGGCCTAGCCTCGGCAAGAAAAGACTTTCACCGCGGAGACGCGGAGAGGCGGAGATGGGCTGCTCGAGATGGGCCGGCTGCTTGTGTTCCTGAAAGACATCTCTGATTGGGTTTGTCTCACGCACGTTGCGCCGCGCTACTGCCATCTCTCCGCGCCTCCGCGTCTCCGCGGTGAATCTTATTGTCCTGCCGTCAGCTCGGGCGCGTGCTGCTCGAGGATGCGCCGTACCGGCTCGAGGTCGGGCCGTCCCTTCAGCAGGCGGGCGATCTGGCGCCAGGTGGGGGGCAGGTAGCGCAGGTAGCCGGGCTTGCCCTTGACGCGGTCGAGGTAGTGGAAGCGGCCGACGACCTTGAAGGCCTTCTGCAGGGCGCAGGTGGCGTACACCTCCCACAGGCCGTCCGTCGTCCACGCTGCCCCGCCGCGCGCCGCCCAGGCGCGGGCGTAGTGGGCGAGCAGGCGCTGCTCGCGCGCCGGGGTGATCACCTTGGGCGTGTCGCGGTCGCCGAGCAGGGTGGCCAGATCGTACGGCGCCGGCGCCAGCAGGGCGTCCTGGAAGTCGATCACGCGGATGCGGCCGTCCTGCACGTGCAGGTTCCAGGCGTGGAAGTCGCGGTGGTTGAGGACGCGCGGCTGGGCATCGAGGAAGGTGGAGAGGCGGCCGAAGTGGGCGCGCAGCTCGGCGAGGTCGGCGGCGGGGATCGGCGCGGCGGCGCGCTCGACCAGGCCGTGCTCGATGAAGTGTTCGAACTCCCAGTCGAACAGGCGGCGGTCGAAGGCCTGCTGGAAGGCGATGCAGCCCTCGTCGCGCTGCGCCGTGCCGTCGAGCTCGATCAGCAGCAGCTGATCGATCGCCAGGCCGAACAGCGCCTCGGTCTCGGCGTCCGAAGCGCCCTGCACCGCCTCCCACAGCGTGCGATCGCCGATGTCCTCGAGGATCAGCAGGCCCTGCTCCGATGCGTCGACGTACAGCTCCGGGATGGCGACGCCGAGGCGGGCGAGGAAGTGGTGCACGTTGACGTAGGGCAGCTCGGTCGGGGCGTCCTTGAACACTGCCAGCTCGTCCGACGACATGGCGATGCCGCGGTCGGCGAGGATCATGACCACCGCGCTGGCCGGGGCGCCCGGGCCATGCAGGCGGGCACGCACGTAGCGGCGGGTCGAGGCGTCGCCGGCGAGCGGGTCGAGCGCCACCAGCTCGGCAGCGCTGCCGAAGCGGGCGCGCAGCAGCGCGGCGACGCGCGCGTCAAGCGATGCGTCGGCGCTCATTGGACTGGTGCCCATCGGATCGGGCTTCGAGACAAGACCGAGGCGCGTTGGAGGGTCCCTTCCCCCCTTGCGGGGG
>JBOHWA010000805.1:0-6409 GCA_050735855.1 Binatia bacterium | reverse complement strand
GGCTGGGCGGCAGCGTGTCGGTCTTCTCGATCTGCTGCCAGACCGCGTTGGCCTGCTGCTCGATGAAATCGCGCACCGCCTGCTGCAGCAGCCGGTCGTCGTCGCTGATGCTGAAATCCATATTCGTGCTCTCCGAGTGGGGGGGATGGATGGAACGGGGCTGCATACCAACCGCCTCCCCGATCGGCAACGCAGCGCGCCGTCAGCGGGCCGGGTGCTTTGCGGCCGGGGCGGGATTGTGCTCTGACCGACACGCCATGCCGAGCGAGCGAGCCAAGGACAACAAGCAACTGGTCGCGCCCTGCGCGAGCTGCGAGAAGGTGATGTCCGCCGAGCTGCTCACCGGCATCCTCGTCGGCCACGGCCGCGGCGCCCGCCTGGTGGCGGTGTGCGAGCCGTGCCGCGCCAAGGGCTGGCAGCCCGGCGAGGGCTGAACCGCGCCGCTGGAGGGCGCCGGCCGGGTTCACAGCGGGGCGAGGAAGCGGATCAGCACCGACGCCAGCGCCTCGGGTTGTTCGAGATGTGGATGGTGCGCGGCGCCGGCGATGGTGGCGCGCGTGGCGCGCAGCAGGGTCAGGCGCTCCTGCAGCTCGGGCTCGGGCAGGCGCAGGGTGCTGTCGCCGCCATCGATGTAGAGCACCGGGCAGGTGACGCGGCGCCAGAAGGGGCGCGCCTGGGCGGTGTAGAAAGGCTGCGGCGAGCGGGTCTGGTGCAGCGGGTCGAACTTCCACTGCCGGCCGCCGTCGACGGCGCGCGTGCCGTGCTCGGCGAGCAGCGCCAGGGCTTCCGGTGACAGACGCGGGTAGCGCTGGCGCAGGCGGTCGCTGGCGGCGGCGAGCGTGAACGGCGCGCGCGGGCGCGCCGGCTGGCGCTGCAGATCGTCGATCCATGCGGCGTAGCGCTCGGGGGTGTGCTCGGGGTCGGCGTCGAACGGTCCGAGCCCCTCGACGGCGACCAGCGCGCTGACCCGCGCCGGCTCGGTGCCGGCGAAGAGGATGGCCGCGTTGCCGCCCATCGAGTGGGCGACGAGCGCGGCCGGCTCGTCGAGCTGCCGCACGATACCGGCCAGATCGGCGACGTAGTCGGCGAAGTGGTAGTAGCCGCCGGCCCCGACCCACTGCGAGTCGCCGTGCCCGCGCCAGTCGAGCGCCAGCACGCGGTGGCCCGCCGCCGCGACGCGCGGGGCGACCCAGTCCCAGGCATGCGCGTGCTCGAGAAAGCCGTGCAGCAACAGTACCAGCGGACCGCGGTCGCCCCATTCGAGGAGGTGATGCTCGAGCCGGTTGGCGGCGATGCGCCTCGAGCGCGGTGTCATGCAGCAGCCAGGGTGGTCTCCCCCACCGTTCGCCCTGAGCCTGTCGAAGGGCGCGCGCTCAGCTCGCCTCGCGCACCAGGAGGACGGGGCAGCGGGCGTGGTGGGTGACCTTCTCGGCGATGCCGCCGAGCAGGCGGTGCGCCAGGCTGCTGGTGCCGTGCGTCGCCAGGACGATCAGGTCGGCGTTGATCTGCTCGGCCAGGGCCATGATCTTCGGATACGGGTCGCCGCTCAGCACGTGCAGCTCGCGCGGCGTCTCCGCCGGCAGGCAGCGGGCCGCCACGGCCTCCAGCAGCTCACGGGCCTTCTTGTCGGCGTGCTCGACCACCACCCAATGCTGCACCGCCTCGGGCTCGTAGATCGGATCGAGCGGGTTCTCCACCACGTGGGCGAGGTGCACCGCACCGCCAGACCAGCCGGCCAGCTGCGCCGCGTGCCGGGCGGCGCGGTAGCAGTGCTCGGAGAACTCCATCGGCAGCAGGATGCGCTGGTAGTCGGTGTTGGCCATGGCGCCGACTTACTAAATCGGCCGGCGGCGGGCCAGCCGGCGGGGGGGGCCGGCCGGCGCCAGTCGACCGGCGGCGCGCAACGCGCTACGAGAGGCGGCGATGCGTCCCGCCGCGCTTGCGCCGCTGCTGCTCGGAGCGCTGCTGCTCGCCGCGTGCTCCAACAACCCGTATCCGGACGACGACGCGCACGCCAAGGTCTTGTACGAATCGTTCGCCGTGCCGCCGAAGACCCTCGACCCGGCGGTGGCGTACTCGGTGTACGACCACCTGGTGACCGGCAACGTCTTCGACGCGCTGCTCGAGTATCACTACCTCGACCGCCCCTACCGGCTGATCCCGGCGCTGGCGACCGAGGTGCCGGTGCGGCGCGATCTGCCCGAGGGCCGCGTCGCCTATCGCTTCACGCTGCGCCCCGGCCTGCTCTTTCAGGACGACGACTGTTTCGGGCTCGGCGGCGGCGGGCGGCGGACGCGCGAGGTGACCGCCGCCGACGTCGCCTTCAGCCTCGCCCGCATCGCCGACCCGGCGGTGAGCAGCCCGGTGATCGACACCTTCGGCAAGGTGCGCGGCCTGCGCGAGTTCTCCGCCCGGCTGACGGCGCTGCGCACCGACCCGGCGCTGGCGGCGCTGCGCGCCGACGAGCAGTACGCCCTCGCCGGCGGCATCGTCGGCGTGCGCCTGCTCGGCACGCACGCGCTCGAGATCGTGCTCGACGAGCCCTATCCACCGATCCTCTACTGGTTCGCCATGCCGTTCACCGCGCCGCTGCCCTGGGAGGCGGTGGCGACCTACGACGGCCGCGACGGGCGCGACAACCTGGCCGACCACCCGGTCGGCACCGGCCCGTTCCGCCTGCGCCACTACGACCGCCTGAGCCGCATCGTGCTCGAGCGCAACCCCAACTGGTACGGCGCCCGGCACCCCGAGTGGCAGGCGCCGGGCACGGTCTATCCGCGCACCGCGGCCCCGGCCCTGGCGGCCGACGGCCTGCTCGCCGGCGCCGGCCGGCCCCTGCCCTTCGTCGACCGCATCGAGCTGCGCCGCGACCCCGAATCGGTGCCGGCCTTCTTCAAGTTCATGCAGGGCTACTACGACACCTCGCCGATCATCCGCGAGAGCTTCGACCAGGTGGTGCAGCGCGGCGCGCTCAGCCCGAGCGCCGCGGCGCAGGGCCTGCGGCTGCGCAAGACCGTCGACGCCGGCGTCTACTACCTGGGCTTCAACATGGAAGACGCGGTGATCGGCGACGGCGCGCGCGCCCGCGCGCTGCGCCAGGCGATGAGCCTGGCGATCGACGCCGAGACGTTCCTGCGCCTGTTCACCAACGGCCGCGGCCTGGCGGCGCAGTCGCCGCTGCCGCCCGACATCTTCGGCTACGACCCGAGCTACCGGAACCCGTTCCGCGCCGTCGACCCGGAGCGGGCCGCGGCGCTGCTGGTCGAGGCCGGCTATCCGCGCGGCATCGACCCAGCCACCGGGCGGCCGCTGCGGCTCACGCTCGACACCCCCGACACGCGCGCGCGCAGCCTGCTGATGTACACCTTCTTCATCGAGGCCTGGCGCCGTCTCGGCCTCGACGTCGAGCTCGCCGCCACCGACTACAACCGCTTCCAGGACAAGGTGCGCGAGGGCGCCTACCAGATCTTCTGGTGGGGCTGGTCGGCCGACTATCCCGATCCGGAGAACTTTCTCTTCCTGCTCTACGGGCCCAACGGCCAGACCCACAGCGGCGGCACCAACGCCGCCAACTTCGCCGACCCACGCTACGACGAGCTGTTCGTGCGCATGCGCGGCCTCGACAACGGCCCCGAACGCCTGGCGGTGATCGCCGAGATGCGCAGCGTGCTGGAACGCGAGCGGCCGTGGATCGAGATATTTCATGTCGAGGACTACGCGCTCTTCCAGCCGTGGATGGCGCCGGCGGCGCCGCCGGCGTTGTCGCTGCCGATCGAGAAGTACCTCGAGGTCGACCCACCCGTGCGCGCCCGCCTGCGCCGCGAGTGGAACGTGCCGATCCGCTGGCCCGCCGCCGTCGGGCTGGTCGCCGTCGTCGCGTTCATCGCCCCGGCGCTGCGCCGCGCCCGGCGCGAGGCGCGCCGATGATCGCCTACCTGGTGCGCCGCCTGGCGCTCGGCGCCGCGACCGTGCTCGGCGTCCTGCTGCTGCTCTTCGTCCTCTTCTTCCTCGTCGCCACGCCCGACGACGTCGCCCGCAAAGCCCTCGGCGACAAGGCGCTGCCCGAGGCGCTGGCGCAGTGGAAGGCGAGCCACGGCTACGACAAGCCGCGCGCCTGGAATCCCGTCGCGCCGTTCGACACCATGCTCGCCGACCACTTCCGCCGCCTGCTGACCTTCGACTTCGGCCGCAGCGACGCCGACGACGCGCCGATCGTCGACCGCCTGCGGCGCGGCGTCGGCCCCAGCCTGGCGCTCACCGTGCCGCTGTTCGTGCTCGGCGTCGGCCTCGCCATCGGCGTCGGCCTGCTGGTCGCCTTCCTGCGCGACACGTACGTCGACCGCAGCGTGCTGCTGCTCAGCGTGCTGATCATGAGTGTCTCCATCCTGCTCTACATCATCGCCGGCCAGTACCTGCTCGGCAAAGTGCTGCGCTGGTTTCCGATCTCCGGCTTCGACCCCTCGCCGGCGCTGATCGCCCGCTTCCTCGCCCTGCCGATCCTGATCGGCGTCGTCGCCCATCTCGGCCAGGATCTGCGCTTCTACCGCACCCTGTTCGTCGAGGAGAGCGGGCGCGACTACGTCCGCACCGCCTACGCCAAGGGCGCCAGCCCCGGCCGCGCCATGCGCCGCCACGTGCTGCCCAATGCCATGATCCCGATCCTCACCGACGTGGTGATCGAGATCCCCTTCCTCTTCACCGGCTCGATCCTGCTCGAGTCGTTCTTCGGCATCCCCGGCCTCGGCACCGTCACCGTCGAGGCCATCCACGGCAACGACTTCGCCACCCTGCGCACCATGGTGTTCATCGGCTCGCTGCTCTTCATCGCCGGCCAACTGCTCACCGACGTCGCCTACACCCTGGTCGATCCGCGCGTGCGCCTCTCATGACGTCCACGCACGCGCTCGCCAACCTCGCCGTTCTCGCCATCGTCGCCGCGCTCACCGCGCTGGTCTGGGCGGTGCGGCGCGAGCCGTGGTGGCGCGAGCTGTTGGGCGCCCTGTGGCGCCGGCGGCCGCTGGCGGTGCTGGCGGTGGCGCTCTATCTGGCGGTCGGGATGCTCGACTCCGTCGCCTGGGTCGGCGGCGAGGGCGCGGCTGGCGACCTGGTCGCGCTGCACCGGCCGCGCAGCGTCCTCGATCGCTTCTTCCCCGCCGACTTCAGCGAGAGCAGCTACTCGGCGCCGCTCGCCGCCACCGAGTTCTACGGCGGCGCGCCGCTGCGCCACCCCGGGCGGCACCTGCTCGGCACCGACATCCTCGGCCGCGACGTGCTGCTGCAGACGTTGAAGGGGGTGCGCGTCGCGCTGCTCATCGGCGGCCTCTCGAGCCTCATCGTCGTCCCCATCGCGCTGCTCGCCGGGATGGGCGGCGGCTACTTCGGCCGCCGCATCGACGACGCCGTGTTCTTCGTCATCACGGTCCTGTCGTCGATTCCGACCCTGCTGTTGCTCATCGCCCTGGTCATGGCGCTCGGCCGCGGCACGCTGCAGGTGTGCCTGGCGCTCGGGATCACCAGCTGGGTCGGCTTCTCGCGCGTCGTCCGCGGCGAGACCCTCAAACTGCGCGAGCTCGACTACGTCGCCGCCGCGCGCGCGCTCGGCGCCGGCGATGCGCGCATCCTGCGCCGCCACCTGCTGCCCAATCTCATGCACATCGTCGCCATCACCTTCGTGCTGCTGTTCTCGCGCCTGGTGCTGTCCGAAGCGGTGCTGTCGTGGCTCGGCATCGGCATCGACGGCAGCTGGGGCCAGATGATCGACCAGGCGCGCGACGAGCTGGCGCGCGAGCCGGTGGTCTGGTGGAACCTGACCGCCGCCTCGCTCGGCTTGTTCGGCCTCGTGCTGGCGGTCAACCTGCTCGGCGACGCCGTGCGCGATGCGCTCGATCCGCGCACCCTGCGCGGCTGAGGCGTGGACCGGGGTGGGGCGGGACTTTTCTTTTCGACGCGGAGGGCGCAGAGGGGCAGAGGATGCCGTTGGGTCGGACGCCACAGACAGCGTGATGGACACTGGGAGCGACAGCGCAACCGCGCACGTGCTGACGGTCGACGGCCGGCGGCTGCATTGCCGGCTGTGGACGGGGTCCGGCGGCGGCGCGCCGGTGCTGCTGGTGCACGGTGGCGGCGCGCACGCGCACTGGTGGGACGCGCTGGTGCCGGCGCTCGGCGGCGCGCACACGTTGATCGCACCCGATCTGCGCGGTCACGGACAGAGCGATTGGGCCGAGCGCTACCAGATCGAGGATTTCGGTGCCGACCTGCTGGCGGTGCTCGACGCCCTGGCGCCCGAGCCGGCGGCGCTGGTCGGCCACTCGATGGGCGGGCGGATCACCACCTGGCTGGCGGCCCATCACCCGCAGCGCGTGCGGGCGATGGCGCTGCTCGACGCGCGCCTCGGCCAGATCAAGGC
>JBOHWA010000804.1:0-4237 GCA_050735855.1 Binatia bacterium | reverse complement strand
CCACGAGTCCGCTGCGGATGCTGCGCATGATCGATCCTCCCCCCAAAGTTTGCTCGCCGCTGCCCCTCCGCCGCGGCGACCGAATCCACAACCGGTCATCCCATACCCGCAGCGTCAAAGCGGTGTCAATCAATCCGCGCGCCGTTTTGTGCTCTTCCGCCGTCCGATCAAACCGGATACGACCGATGCTGGTCATCGATTTCGCGGAGGACTCATGCGACCGAGCGCGTTGGGCGTCTATCTCGTCACGCTGTTCGCCGCCGCCAGCGCGGCCGGCGAAGATCTCGCCACCTTCCTCGCCGCCGCCACCGCCGCGGCGCGGCCGAGCGCGACGCTGCGCGCCGACGGCGAGTTGGTCACCACCTCGCCCGACGGCACGGCGCGCGATCGACTGGTGATCGTGCGGCGCCCCAACGGCGACACCTATCTCGCGCTGCAGACCGCCGGCGTGCGCGCCCTGCTGCGCGCCGACGGCGAGGCCTTCATCGTCCCCGGCCCCGACGAGGCGCGCGAGACGTTCGCCGCCGACGCCAGCTTCGGCGGCAGCGAGTTCACCCGTGAGGACCTGCAGCCGTTCGTCGCCGCCCGCTACATCTCGCCGACGATCGTCGATCGCAATGCGACCGAGGTCACCGTGTCGCTGACGCCACGGCCGTCGCAGTACACGCTACAGGCAGTCACCTTCGATTCGGCCACGCGCGTGCCGGTCAAGGTCATGTCGTACAAGGACACCGTCAGCAACCTGCTGCGCATGCGCCGCGACCGCGGCCTGACCGAGGCGGGCGGCACCTGGCTGCCCACCGAGGTGACGATGGAGAACTTCCCGCTGCGCGTCATCAGCACCATGACGCTGGCCTGGAAGCCGGTGGACGATACGCCAGGGTTGTTCGACCCGGCGGCGCTCGACAAGCCGTCGACGCTGACCTGGCCAGCGCCGAAGGCGCCGTAACGCGCTTCAGACGTGAATGCGCTGCCAGCGGCCGGAGTTGAAGCGCCACGCTTTGAGACCGGCGCGCAGCACGTAGTCGCCGAGCAGCGCCGCCCACACCCAGGTGAGGCTCAAGCCGAACAGGTACGCGGCGGCCCAGGCGAAGCCGAGGCGTGCGCCGTAGAAGCCCAGCACCACGGTCAGCAGCGGGAACCGCGTGTCCCCGGCGCCGCGCAACGCACCGCCGAGGGTCGAATCGGCGGCCATCAGCGGCTGCGCCAGCGCCAGCACGCGGATGAAGCTCACCGCGTCGTCGATCACCTCGGCGTCATCGATGAACAGCGCCGCGATCGGCCGCGCGAAGATGAAGATCAAGAGGCCGGCCACCGACATCGCCATCATGGCCAGGCGATTCGCCGCCCAGCCGCTGCGCTCCGCGGCTTCCGGTTGGCGCGCACCGAGTTGCTGGCCGACGATGGTGCTGGCGGCGGCGCTGAAGCCGAAGCCGGGGAGAAACGACAGGGCCAGGATGCGGACGCCGATGAAGTAGGCCGCCACCGCCGGCGTGCCGTAGCGCGCCGCGATGCCGAGGTAGAGCAGGAAGCCGAACTGCATCAGCAATTGCTCGAGACCGGTCGGCAGGCCGACCGCTGCCAGCCGTCGCGTCAGGCCGAGGTGCGGCGTCAGGTGGGCGTGGCGCAGGCGCAGCGCCGAAGTCGGGCGCAGCAGCGACGCGATGGCCAGCAGCATGCCGACATTGAACGCCAGGGCGCTCGCCAGCGCCGCGCCGCGCACGCCGAGCGCCGGCAGGCCGAGCTTGCCGAAGATCAGCACGTAGGCGGCGCAGACGTTGACCACGTTGACCAGGCCGCCGATCAGCAACGGCGTGCGCATGTCGCCGGCGCCGCGCAGCCCGGCCGCGATCACCGCGAAGATCACCATCGCCGGCACGCCGAGCATGATCATGCGCACGAACCCGGTGCCCGCCTCGATCACCTGGGCGTCGACCTTGAAGATGCCGACCAGCTCCGGCGCCCACCGGTAGACCGGCAGCGCGATCACCAGGCCGAGCACGACAGCGGAATACAGCGACTGCACCAGCACCGCCTCGGCGTGATCGTGATCGTTGGCGCCGACCGCGCGCGCCACCAGCGCCACGGTGCCGGTGGCGAGGGCCATGTTCATGACGCTGACGAAGTTCAGGATCTGCGTCCCGACGCCGACGCCGGCGACCGCACTGGCGCCGAGACGACCGACCATCAGGGCGTCGATCAGGCCGACCAGCGACTCGAGGCCGAAGGTCATGATCGCCGGCCAGGCGAGCGCCCAGATGAGCCGCATCAGCTCGACGCGCGTCGCCGTCGGCGAGAGCGCGTTCAGGCCGATCAGCGCGGAAGACGATGGCTTGGTGGACATGAGACGCGCCCGCGATGCTCGATGGATTCTCGCAGCCAGTCAACTCGCCCCGTTTCCACGTTGGGCGGACGCCGGCGCCGGCTCACAGCATGTCGATGACGACCGGGCGGCGCGTCGCGAAGCGATACAGTGCCGCCGGCCGGTGCGCCCCGCGGCGTTGGCCGGGCTGTGCCTTCAGCAACCCGGTGGCGAGGAGTTTCTTGCGGAAGTTGCGCCGGTCGAGGGCGCGGCCGAGGATGATCTCGTACATCGCCTGCAACTCGCCGAGCGTGAAGCCCGCCGGCAGCAGGCCGTAGACGATGTTCGTATAGGCCAGCTTGGCACGCAGCCGGTCGAGCGCCGCGCCGGCCATCTGGTCGTGGTCGTAGGCCAGGCGCGGCAGCGCGGCGACCGGGAACCAGGCGACGCCGTCGTACTTGCCGCTCGCCTCCACCCGATCCTTGCCCGGCACCAGCGCGAAGTAGGCGGTCGAGACGACGCGCGCCTGTGGATCGCGCCCCGGCTCGCCGAAGGTGCGCAGTTGCTCGAGGTAGATATCGCGCAAGCCGGTCCTGGCGCTGAGCTCGCGCAACGCCGCCTGTTCGAGCGATTCGCGCGCCCCGACCCGCCCGCCGGGAAACGCCCACTGCCGAGCGTACGGCCCCTCGCGCACGCGCACCAGCAGCGCCTGCAGGGCGCCCGCGTCGATGGTGAAGACGACGACGTCGACCGCGACCGCCGCCGCGCCGGCGCTCACGCGGTCAGCTCGAGCATCCGCCGCAGCGAGCGCTCGGCGTTGCGCCGCACCGTCTCGTCGAGCTCGATGCGGTGCGCCATGCGCTCGAGCGACTGCAGCGTGTTCTCGAGCGTGATCATCTTCATGAACTGGCAGAGCTTGCACGCCTTGTAGAAGGTCTTCTCCGGCACCTCGAGCAACAGCTTGTCGGACAGGCCGCACTCGGTGACGACGAGGAACTCCTGCGCCGGGCTCTCCTTGGCGTAGCGCACCATGCCGCTGGTCGAGAGCACCGCGTCGGCGAGCGCGACGACGTCGCTGCGGCATTCGGGGTGGACGAGCACCTTGACGTTCGGCAGCCCGCGCTTCACCGACAGGATGTTCTCCGGCGTGATCTGGTGATGGACGTAACAGTTGCCCTGCCAGCTGATGACCATCTTCGAGGTCTCACTCTGGACATAGCTGGCGAGGTGCTCGTCGGGTACGAACAGGATGTGGTCGGTGGGCAGCTTCTCGACCACCTCGACGGCGTTCGCCGACGTGCAGCAGACGTCGACCACCGCCTTCACCGCGGCGCTGGTGTTGACGTAGGCGACGACCTGCAGATCGGGGTAGATCTGGCGCAGCTCATCGCGCTTGGCGACCAGCTCGTCGGGGTCGACGCTGTCGGCCAGCGAGCAGCCGGCGCGCAGGTCGGGCAGCAGCACGGTCTTCTCGGGCGAGAGGATCTTCGCCGTCTCGGCCATGAAGTGGACGCCGCAGAAGACGATCACCTCGGCGTCGATCCCCTGCCCTTTGCGCGCCAGCTCGAGCGAATCGCCGACGATGTCCGCCACCTCGAAGATCTCCGGCCGCTGGTAGTTGTGCGCCAACACCACGGCCCGCCGTTCGCGCTTCAGCACCTGGATGCGCGCGATCGTGTCGGCCAGGCGGTCGCACGCCTCGGCGCTGTAGACCTGGGGCAGATCAAGGCGGGTGAACGCCTGGGCCAATTCGGCGCCGGTCTTGGCGGCAACGCTCGGGCTGTCCATGTCGGTACCTCTTAGTGTGCGATTAACACTTACTCGCGGGGCCCGTCAATCCAGCCTGGTCGGACTGCCAGCCTAGTCGGACCGTGCGCCCCCTGGAGGGCGCCGGTCCCTCGGCGCCGGGCTCGCGACAGGCACGCTGCTCGGGAT
>JBOHWA010000803.1:0-10987 GCA_050735855.1 Binatia bacterium | reverse complement strand
GGGCGAAGGTCGCCGCGCGGCCAGCGCCCGCCGGCGCCCGGCGGCGCGCATCGAACACCGCGAAGACGCGGCCGCTGGCCGCCTCCGCCCAGGCGAGGACGCGCGAGCGGCGCAGCAGGTCGAAGACCCACGACGTGGCCCCCTCGCGCGCCTCGGTGTCCTCCAGCTTGAACTTCTGCGCCCAGGCGAGGGCCGGGCGCCAGACCAGCTGGTCGACCGCGACGATCATGGTGATCATCGCCAGCGACGCGCCGGCCATGGCGCGCACGTCGCCGCGGTCGATGGCGACGCTCATGTACGAGCCGATGCCGGGCAGGCGGAAGTCGTGGTCGCCGAGGGTGAAGGCCTCGGCGACGGTGAGAAAGAACCAGCCGCCGGCCATCGACATCATCGAGTTCCACACCAGGCCGATCATCGACGACGGCACCTCGACGGTGCGGAACTGCTTCCACCAGCCGAAGCGGTAGACGCGCGCCGCCTCGCGCAACTCGACCGGCACGGCGCGCAGCGAGGCATAGAAGGAGAACGTCATGTTCCACACCTGGCCGGTGAAGATCATCAGCACGCAGGCCAGCTCGAGGCCGACGTTGGAGTGCGGGAAGAGCGCCACCAGGCCGAGCACCAGACCGGGCAGAAAGCCGAGCACCGGGATGCCCTGCAGGATGTCGAGCGCCGGGATCATCACCCGCTCGGCGACGCGGTTGTGCGCCGCGACGGTGCCGTAGACGAGGGTGAAGAGCAGCGACAGGATGTACGCGGCGACGCCGCGCGACAGCGACCACAGCGTGTACTGCGGCAGCGCCCAGAGCGAGAGGTCGATGTCGACCGTCGTGCGCAGCGGGGCGGTCCAGCGCTGCGCCAGCCCGACGACGCCGGCGACCAGCGCCCCGAGCGCGATGATGATGAGCAGGTCGATCCAGCGGCCGCCGCGGGCTTCCGCCAGCGCCCCGGGCGCGGCGTCGAAGTGGCGGCGGGCGACAGGCATGCGGGAGCGACGGCGCGGGCGCTAGTGCGGTGCGGCGACGGCGGGGTCGGCGGGGGTGTCGGGGTCGAGGTACAGGGCGTCGCCGTGCGGGTCATAGCCGATCAGCTCGGCATAGCGACCCCACGCGACGATGACGCGGAACAGCTCCTGCGGCTTCTCGTACGGCAGCTGGGTCGCCAGCTCCGCCTGCACGACCGCCGCCGACAGGCGCCCGTCCGGGGCGCGATGCAGCCGCTCGAGCAGGAAGGCGAAGGTCGGCACGCGCCCCAGCTGGCGGCGGAAGAGCTGCTTGCGGTGGCTGAAGTCGGCGCCGAGGAACTGCAGACCGAGCGCGCCGATGGCCACGTCGTCGTGCGGCGTATCGACCAGGCCGACCAGTTCGGCGGCCTTCACCACCAGCACCGCGTGGCCGAGGTCGAGGCGCAGCAGCGTCGCCAGCTCGAAGACATTGATGCAGTCGCCGTGGGCGTGCACCACCTCCAGCAGGCCGACGATCTCGCTGACCGTCACCGACGGCAGCGGCTCCAGCCGCGCGCCCTTGGCGGCTGGGGTGCCGTGCGGCGCGTCGGGGAGATGCAGGGCGGTGATGACGTCGTGGATGCGCTCGACCAGGGCGAGGAACGCGGCGTCATGGTACTCGCGCGGGTGTGGCAGCGGGTTGGCGATCACCTCCTGCACGCGACCGGGCTTGGCGGCCATGATGACGATGCGGTCGGCGAGGAAGACCGCTTCCTCGATCAGGTGGGTGATGAGCAGCAGGCTCTGCAGTCCCATGCCGCCCTGCGACCACAAGCGGTAGATCTCGGCGCGCAGCGCCTCGGCGGTCAGCACGTCGAGGGCCGAGAACGGCTCGTCCATGCAGAGCAGCGCCGGCCCGCCGACCAGGGCGCGGGCGATCCCGACCCGTTGCTTCATGCCGCCGGAGAGCTCCTTCGGATAGGCCTCCTCGAACCCGGTCAGCCCGACCAGCGCGATGGCGCGCGCGACGCGCGCCACCTCCTCCTCGGCGGCCAATCCCTTACCGTTCACGCCGACGCGGACGTTGTCGGTCACGCTGAGCCACGGATAGAGCGCGAAGCCCTGGAAGACGATCGCCGCCCCCGGGTGGATGCCGTGCAACGGCTCGCCGCCACACAGCACGCTGCCGCTGGTCGGCGCGATCAGCCCGGTGAGCAGCCGCAGCAGCGTCGACTTGCCGCAGCCCGACGGCCCCAGCACGGCCACCACTTCGCCGGGGTGCAGTGCCAGGCTGACATCCTGCAGCACGAATAGCTGGTGCCCGTCGTTGCGGAACGCCTTCGAGACGTGGCGCACCTCGGCCAGGCTCTCGGCGGGCGCGGCGGGCTCAGCAGCGGTCGCCATGCGCCCTGATCCGCCAAGATCGCGTCCGACGCAAGGTCGGCCGCGCCAATTGCGCCTTCGCCATATTTTCGCTATCAGTCACCCCGATGTCGCTGGGCGTGCCATGTATCTGACCAAGCGCCAGAAGGAGCTGTTCGACTTCCTCGGCGGCTACCTGGCTGCGAACGGCTACGCCCCGACCCTCGAGGAGATCGGCGTCCAGTTCAAGCTGAACTCGCTCGCCACGGTGCACAAGCACCTCACCAACCTGGAGCAGAAGGGCGTCATCCGGCGGACCTGGAACCACAGCCGGGCGATCGAGTTGGTCCCTCCAACCCAGGCACGCTCGGCCACCGCGCTGCCGCTGCTCGGGCGGGTCGCCGCCGGCCGGCCGATCGAAGCGCTGGAGACCTCGGACGACATCACTGTGCCGGACGAGTTCATCCGCCGCGAGAACACCTTCGTGCTGCGCGTCGTCGGCAGCTCGATGGTCGGCGACGGCATACTCGACGGCGACTACATCGTGGTCGAGGAACGCCCGACGGCGAACAACGGCGAGACCGTTGTGGCAACCCTGGACGGCGAGGCGACGGTGAAGCGCTTCTACCGCGACAAGCCCGGCACCGTGCGCCTGCAGCCCGCCAACGACGCGATGAGCCCGATCATCTGCCGCGAAAAGGACCTCGCCGTGCGCGGCGTCGTCGTCGCGGTGCTGCGCAAGTACTGAGCTGCGCCGATCCGGACCCCAGGCTCGCGGGCCCGGGTGGCCGGCCTGTTCTTGACCTCGCACCGCGCCCGCGGTTAGGGTCGAACGACTGTTTGGGCGGCAGCCGTCCCACCTCTCACCTCGAACAAGAAAGCGCGCGATGGTCGGAATCACGTCATACGGTGCATACATCCCCATGATGCGGCTGCCGTTCTCGGCGATCTCGGGCGGCGGCCGCAAAGCCACCGGCGGGAGCGGCGAGCGGGCGATCGCCTACTTCGACGAGGACGCGCTGACGATGGCGGTGGCGGCGGCGACCGACTGCCTGCGCGGCATCGACCGCAGCACGGTCGGCGGCGTGCTCTTCGCCTCGACGTCGTACCCGTACAAGGAGAAACAGGGCGCCAGCGTCATCGCCAAGGCGCTCGACCTGCGCCGCGAGATCATCACCGGCGACTTCGGCGGCTCGCTGCGCGCCGGCACCACCGCCCTGCGCTCGGCGCTCGACGCCGTCAAGGCCGGCACCGCGCGCAACGTCCTGGTCGTGGTCAGCGACTGCCGCCCCGCCGCGCCGCGCTCCCCGCTCGAGCGCAACCTCGGCGACGGCGCCGCGGCCTTCCTGATCGGCGACGAAGACGTCGCCGCGGTCGTCGAGCATCAGCACTCGATCTCCGATGAGATCATCGACGTCTGGCGCACCGACGGCGACGACTTCGTCCGCACATGGGAAGACCGGTTCGTCGTCGAACACGGCTACCGCAACAGCATGGTCGAGGCGGTGAAGGGTCTGTTCGAGAAAGCCAAGCTGAGCGCCAAGGATTTCACCAAGGCGGCGCTCTATGGGCCCGACGCGCGCAGCCACGCCGGCGCCGCCCGCGCCCTCGGCTTCGAGGCCAAGACGCAGGTGCAGGACGCGTTGTTCGGCAAGCTCGGCAGCACCGGGGCGGCCTTTGCGCCGATGCTGCTCGTCGCCGCGCTGGAGAATGCGCGCCCCGGCGACACGCTGCTGCTGGCCAGCTATGGCGACGGCGCCGACGCCTTCGCCCTGCGCGTCGGCGAGCCGATCAAGCGGCTCAACGACCGCCGCGGCATGCGCTGGCACCTGGAGCGCCGCACCGAGCTCGGCGACTACGACAAGTACCTGCGTTTTCGCCACCTGGAACGCGCCGAGCACGATCGCCGCGCCGGCACCGGCCTCTCCGCCACCATCCATTTTCGTGATCGCAGCGAGGACATCAGCTTCCGCGGCCAGCGCTGCCGCAAGTGCGCCACCGAGCAATTCCCCTTCCAGCGCGTCTGCTTCGGCTGCTACGCGCGCGATCAGTTCGACGAGATCCGCCTCTCGGACCGCACCGGCCGCGTGCTCTCGCATACGTTCGATTTCTTCGCCGGCAGCCCTGATCCGCCGCTGGTCGTCACCATGATCGAGGCCGAGGGCGGGGCGCGCGTCTACCTGCAGATGACCGATGCCTCCGCCAAGGAGGCCAAGCTCGAGCTGCCGGTCGAGTTCACCTTCCGCAAACTGCACGAATACGGCGGCACGCCGAACTACTTCTGGAAGTGCACCCCCGTACGGTAGAGGACAATCATGAATCCAGACGCGATCCGGGACAAAGTCGCCATCGTCGGCATGGGGTGCTGCAAGTTCGGTGAGAACTGGGACAAGGCCCCCGAGGACATGATCGTCGAGGCGGCGTTCGAGGCCTACGAGGACGCCGGCATCGAGGATCCGCAGAAGCAGATCGAGGCGGTCTTCTGCGGCGCGGTCTACCCGTCGCGCGGCACCGCCGAGGTGGCGGACTCGCTGAAGCTCTTCGGCCGGCCGATCAGCATGGTGCAGAACTACTGCGCCACCGGGACCGACGCCTTTCGCTTCGGCGTCTTCTCGATCGCCTGCGGCCTGTACGACACGGTGCTGGTGGTCGGCTTCGACAAACCGAAGGATCGCGGCGTCTCCGGCCCGAGCGTGCAGACACAGGGCGTGCGCGGATTGCCGATGACCCCGGCCGGCTGGTTCTCGCTGTGTGCCGCCAAGTACTTCGAGACCTACGGCGCGACGCGCGAGGACCTGGCCAGGATCGCGGTCAAGAACCACCACAACGGCACGCTGGCGCCGAAATCGATGCTGAAGAAGGAGATCACCGTCGAGGAGGCGTTGAACGCGCCGCTGATCTCGTGGCCGTTCGGCCTCTACGACTGCTGCGCGCAGTCCGACGGCGCCGCGGTCGCCGTGCTCACCAAGCGCGAGCTGGCCAAGACGTTCCGCGACGACTACGTGCTGGTCAAAGCGGTCGCCATCTCCCTCGAGGCCAACCCGCAGAACGACCCGTCGTTCGACTTCCTGCGCTGGAAGCCGACCGTCTCCGCCGCGCAGCAGGCCTACGCCCAGGCCGGCATCACCAAGCCGTTCGAGCAGCTCGACATCGCCCAGGTGCACGACTGCTTCACCCTCACCGAACTGCTCACCTACGAGGACCTCGGCCTGTGCGAGAAGGGCGCCGCCAAGGAGCACATCAGCAGCGGCACCTTTGCGCTCGACGGCGAGCTGCCGGTCAACACCGATGGCGGCCTGAAGACCTTCGGCCATCCCACCGGCGCCACCGGCGTGCGCATGATCTACGAGAACTACAAGCAACTGCAGGGCAAAGCCGGCGACCGCCAGGTGAAGAACGCCAGCCTGGCCCTGAGCCACAACATCGGCGGCGCGCCGCAGGCCTGCGGCATCAGCATCATCGGCCGCGACTGAGGCATATCGCGCATCGCCTATCGGCCCCGCCCCGCGCCCGCTTTCGGAACGCCAGGCGATCGGTGCCGCGGCGACTCGCGCGGCGCGGCGCGGGAGAAAAAGGCGGGGAAGGCCGGGGGGGGACCACGACCTTCCCCTTCAACGAACGCGGTTTCCCGTGTCCGTCGCCCTGCGAACGCAGTTGGGAGGGGCGCCCGCAGAGTTCAATGCGAAGCTCTAGGCCGCGTGCGGCAGCGACACGTCCTGCTTGCCGACGGCGCGCAGCCGCACCGGCGCCTGGCGCCGCTCCGGCTTGTCGCGCATCAGGTACAGCGCCAGGACGGACGACAACAGCAGCGCCGCCAACGTGAGCGCCACCGGGCCGCCAGCGTTGGCCCACCCGATCGACCCATCCAGGGGTCCAGGAAGTCCGACCAACCACGTCACTAGTGCAGCCATAAGATTAGGTCCCCTCCGGTGAATTCTTGTTCAGTACGCGAAATCTAATATAGGCCCCTCTCGTGACGGCGCAATGGGGGTGCCGTGAACTTCTCGTGACGATCGTCGCGGCAGCGGCCGGAGGTTCTGAGGTGCGCCACCGCTCGGCTTTGCCCACAAAAGCGAAAGCCGACCACGGATTGCGCGGATTGACGGATTTCACGGAGGGACCCCTCAGAAAATCCGTGTGATCGGCTCGTATCCGCTCAATCCGTGGTTTGCGTTTTCTTTTCTGGGCAAAGCCCCACCGCCCGTATCCTTGGTCGATCCTAGCGCGCCCGTCTCCCCTCGAAGTCGCCGCGCCAACGGCTCCAGCGGCCGATCCTCCGTTCATCACAAGCTGAACCTGGCTTGACGGGCGCAGTCCGGTCAGGTCCGATGTCGAGCCATGCGCCGTCTGCCGCTCGTCCTGACCCTGCTCCTGCTGTTCGCCCACCCCGCGCCGGGCTTCGATCTCGAGGACGTGGCCGAGCAGGCCGCCGAGCTCGCCGCCTCGCCGTACCGCGCCGACCGGCAGAAGAAGGTGCCGGACTGGATGCTGGTCGGCTCGATGACCTACGACCAGTGGCGCGACATCCGCTTCCGGCCGGACCAGGCGTTGTGGCGCGACAAGAACCTGCCCTTTCAGGTGCAGTTCTTTCACCCCGGTCTGTACTACGACCGCACCGTGGCGGTGAACGAAGTCGACGACGACGGCGTCCACCCGATCCCCTTCTCGCCCAAGCGTTTCGACTACGGCAAGAACGACTTCGCCGAGCGCATCCCGGGCGACATCGGCTACGCCGGCCTGCGCATCCACTACCCGCTGAAGAACCCCAGCTACCTCGACGAGCTGATCGTCTTTCTCGGCGCCAGCTACTTCCGCTCCCTCGGCCGCAACGAGGTGTGGGGGCTGTCGGCGCGCGGCCTGGCGATCGACACGGTCGAGCCCTCGGGCGAGGAGTTTCCCTCATTCACCGAATTCTGGCTGGTGACGCCGAAGCCGACCGACAACCACCTCGTGCTCTACGCGTTGATGGACAGCCGCAGCGTCACCGGCGCCTACCGCTTCGACGTGCGACCCGGCGAGCAGACGGTGATCAGCATCGACGCGAAGATCGTTCCGCGCCGCCAGGTGGCGAAGCTCGGCATCGCGCCGCTGACCAGCATGTTCTTCTTCGGCGAGAACACGTTGCGGCACTTCGAGGACTTCCGGCCCGAGGTGCACGACTCCGACGGCCTGCTGATCCACTTCAACGGCGGCGAGTGGCTCTGGCGTCCGCTCGACAATCCGACGCGCATCAACGTCGCCAGCTTCAGCACCCGCGCGCCGCGTGGGTTCGGTCTGATCCAACGCGATCGCGACTTCGCCAACTCACAGGACATCGAGACGCGCTCGGAGCTGCGGCCGAGCGTCTGGGTCGAGCCGCGCGGCGACTGGGGCGAGGGGCACGTGGAGCTGGTCGAGATTCCCACCACCACCGAGCTCAACGACAACATCGTCGCGTTCTGGGTGCCGGACGCGCCGCTGCAGCCCGGCAAGCCGATGTCGTTCGCCTACACGCTGTACTGGTACGGCGACGATCCGCACCGGCCGCCGGCCGGCCGCGTGGTGTCGACGCGGCGCGATCGCGGCACGGCGCCGGGCGGCTATCGCTTCGTCATCGACTTCGACAGCGAACGCCTGCGCACCCTCGCCGAGGGCGCGCCGCCGACCGCCACGATCACCGCCGGTCCCGGACCCGACGCCGCCGATGTGCTCGACCAGCACGTGGTCAAGAATCCCGCCACCGGCGGCTGGCGGCTGAGCTTCCAGCTCAAGCCGAAGTCGACCACCCCGATCGAGCTGCGCGCCTTCCTCGCCGACCAGGGCGACATCGTCACCGAAACCTGGTCGTACGTGTTGCTGCAGTAGCGGGCTACGCTTCGAGGCGCGCCGCGCCCGGCCCGGCCGCCGCCGCCGGCGCGCCGGGGAGGGTGAAGAAAAACGTCGCGCCGCTGCCCACCCGACCCTCAGCCCAGATGCGGCCGCCATGGCGCTGCACGACGCGCTGCGCGGTCGCCAGGCCCATCCCCACCCCCTCGAGGTCGGCACAATCCTGCACGTGCTCGAAGGGACTGAACAGCGTGCCGACATGCGCCATGTCGAAGCCGATGCCGCTGTCGCGCACGAAGTACGTCGGCTGCGCGGCGTCGGGCACCCCACCGACGGCGATGGTGGCGGGCGCCCGCCCGCGGGTGAACTTCCAGGCGTTGTGCATCAGGCCCTCGAGCACCACGCGCAGCATGGCGGGGTCGCCCGTGCAGGCAAGGTCGGCGTCGATCGACCATTCGATCCGCCGGCCAGGCTCGGCGCGCTGCAGCTGCACGGCGATATCGCGCGCCTGATCGCTGAGATCCACCGCCGCGAGCTGCAGCTCGCCGCGGCCGAGCTGCGACAGGCTGAGGAAGGCGTCGATCAACTGTCCCATGTAGCGCGCCGCCGTGCGCACGCGCCCGAGGTCGGCGTGGCCGTCCGCATCCAGGCGCGGCCCCTGCTTCTCGAGCAGCGCATGGGTGAAGCCGTCGACGGCGCGCAGGGGCGCGCGCAGGTAGTGCGAGATGGAGTACCCGAAGCGCTCGAGCTCGCGCACCGCCTCCTGCAGCGCGCTGCTGCGCTGCTCGAGCTCGGTCTGCTGGGCGAGTAACGCGGCTTCCGCGCGCTTGCGATGATCGATGTCGCTCAGCGCGCCGACCATGCGCACCGGCTGCCGGGCGTCGTCGTGGAGAATCAGCCCGCGCGCCCGGATCCAGCGGTAGTCGCCGTCGGCGTGGCGCACGCGATACTCGATATCGAGCTCCGGCGCGGCCCGATCGCCGTGCGGTGCCTGGGCCGCGAGGCGCGGCCGGTCGTCGGGGTGGACGCGGGCGAACCACGCGCTGACGGTCGGGGTGGGGTCGTCGGCGTGCAGGCCGATGATCGCCTTCCAGCGCGGCGACACCCACAGGCTGTTCGTGGCGACGTCCCAGTCCCAGATGCCGTCCTGCGCCGCCGCCGCGGCCAGCGCGAAGCGCTCCTCGCGCTGGCGCAGCTCGGCGGTGAAGCGGCCGACGACGTAGGAGGCCGCCGTCGCGATCATGGCGAGGTAGATCGAGACCATCACCACATCGCTGAAGGCGTGCTCGCTCGGGGTCAGCAGATTGCCATGCGACGGCAGGCGGCCCAGCGCTTCGGCGCCGATCACCGCGGCATAGGCGAGGGCGCAGGCGAGCGTCGCCAGCGCCGCCGCCCGCCACGAGAACAGCAGGCTGACCACGCCGATGATCATCGCGTACACCAGGGGGCCGCCGGGCGCGCTCAGTCCGCCGGCGACGTGGATGGCGACGCTGGCGACGACGATGTCCAGGGCGAAGGTCAGCCACACGAGGGGCGCCGGAATGTCGCCCGGCCAGGCGACGGCGAGCAGCGTCGGCAGCAGGGCGCAGAGGATGGCGATCGAGATCGGCCCGGCCGGCAGGTGCGGCGCCCCGACGGCGCGTACCAGCCAGATGACGCACAGCGCGCCCGCCAGGACGGCCACCTTTGGGATGAAGATGGTGTGAACGGTGCCCCACGGGATGCGTGGTGTCGGCATACGCAGCTTCCCCCTGCGGACGATTCCTCCTGCGCTGACCCGCGGCAGGTATGCGCCGCTGCTTGAAATTCTTCCCCTCATAGCGCGGGCATACTTATGTATGGAAGACTTTTCTTCTGCGCGGCGGTGAGGTCGCGCCGCCGCAGCGCCCCTGGCTTCCCGATCGGCGCCAGCCGGGTAGCATGTCGGGGATGCCGCTTCCCCGCGCTCGTTCCCGCAGCGTGCCACTGGTGCTGCTGCTGGCCCTGGCGGCGTGCAGCCCCAGCCGCCCGCCCGAGCCGCCGCCGCCCCCGCCGCCGCCGGCCAAGATCACTGCGGCCGCCGTTCGAGTGCCGGCGCGGAGCGAGCTGCCGGGGTTGATCGGACGGGTGCAGACGCATCGCATCCGGCCGAAGGAGACGCTGCTCGATGTGGCGCGCGACGCCGGCCTCGGCTTCCAGGAGGTCAAGGACGCCAACCCGACGGTCGACGAGTGGATTCCGCCGGTCGACCTCGAGGTCACCGTCCCGACCCAATGGATCATCCCGCGCTCGCGCTACCGCGGCCTGGTGGTGAACGTCCCCGAGATGCGCATCTACTATTTCCCCGCGCGCACCGTGCCGGGGCGCGAGGTGGCGCTGCGCACCTGGCCGATCAGTATCGGTCGCGACAAGACGCCGAGCCCGGTGGGGCCGTTCACCGTGCGGTCCAAGGATCGCAACCCGACCTGGCACGTGCCCGACTCGATCTACCGCACCATGGACCCGCCCAAGCGCCGCGTCGTGCCGCCCGGTCCGGACAACCCGCTCGGCGCATACCGGATCCGTCTGTCGAGCGGCCTGTACCAGATCCACGGCACCAACACGCCGTGGGCGATCGGTCGCGAGACGACGCACGGCTGTATCCGGCTCTATCCGGAGGATATTGGCGAGGTGTTCGACCTGGTCCAGCGCGGCACGCCGGGCGAGTTCCTCTACCAGCCGATCAAGCTCGGCGAGGAGGGCGGGCGCATCTACGTCGAGGTGCACGAGGATGTGTACAGCCGTCTCGGCAACCTCGAGCGGGCGGCGCAGCGCCTGGTGCGCGAGGCGAAGCTGACAGCGCGCGTCGACCCCGAGCGCCTGCGCGAGGCGGTGCGCGCGCGGCGCGGCGTGCCGGTC
>JBOHWA010000802.1:0-4830 GCA_050735855.1 Binatia bacterium | reverse complement strand
GGAGGGCGCCGGTCCCTCGGCGCCGGGGGTGGTGGGGCGGGGTGCTCGGCGCAAGCACGGCGCCGAGGGACCGGCGCCCTCCAGGGGGGGTGGGTTGTGTGGAAAGGCGCCGCGTGTCGGCGCCCTGCAGGCTCATTCGCCCAGGTAGGCGGCGCGCACCTCGGGGCTCGCCAGGAGGTTGGTCCCAGTATCCGCCAGCACGATCTTTCCCGTCTGCAGCACGTACCCCCGGTTGGCGATGCGCAATGCCAGATGGGCGTTCTGCTCGACCAGCAGGATGGTGGTGCCCTGGGCGTTGATCGCCTGGATGATGGCGAAGATCTGCTGCACGACCAGCGGCGCGAGGCCGAGCGAGGGTTCGTCGAGCAGCAGCAGTTGCGGGCGGGCCATCAGGGCGCGGCCGATGGCGAGCATCTGCTGTTCGCCGCCGCTCAGCGTCGCCGCCGACTGGCGCCAGCGTTCGCGCAGCAGCGGGAAGAGCTCGAAGACGCGCGCCAGCGTCTCGCGCACCTCGGTGCGGTCGCGGCGCTGGTAGGCGCCGAGGTCGAGGTTCTCGCGCACCGTCAGGTTGGCGAAGACCTGGCGCCCCTCGGGCACCTGGCTGATGCCTTCGCGCACGATGCTGTGCGGCGCGATCTGGTCGAGGCGGACGGTGCGATCGAACACCACCGCACCCGCCGTCGGCCGCACCAGGCCGCTGATGCAGCGCAGCAGCGTGCTCTTGCCGGCGCCGTTGGAGCCGATCAGGGTGACGATCTCGCCCGGCGCGACGGTCAGCGAGACGCCCTGCAGCGCCTGCACCGCGCCGTAGGCGACGTGCAGGTCCTCGACGCTCAGCAGCATCGCCGCCTCACCGCGCCGGTTCCTCGCCGAGATACGCTTCGATGACCGTCCTGTCGCGGCAGATTGCGGCCGGGGAGCCCGTGGCGATGACCTCGCCGTGGTCGAGCACGGTGAGGCGGTCGCAGATCTCCATGACCATCTTCATGTCGTGCTCGATCAGCAGGATGCCGAGCCCGAGCGTATCGCGCAGCCAGCGGATGCGGGCCATCAGCTCGAGCTTCTCGTGCGGGTTGGTGCCGGCCGCCGGCTCGTCGAGCAGCAGCAGGCGCGGCCCGGTGGCCAACGCGCGGGCGATCTCGAGGCGGCGCTGTGAGCCATAGGGCAGGGCGCGCGCCGGCGTGTCGCGCTGCGCCTGCAGGTCGAGCATCTCGAGCAGGCCGAGGCACTCGGCGTCGATCTGCGCCCGCTGCGTCTGCGCCCCGGCGGTGCCGAGCACGGTGGGCAGCAGGCGGCCGGCGCGCGGCCCGCGCGCGGTGAGGACGTTCTCGAACGCGGTCATGGTGGGGAACAGGCGGATCCCCTGGAAGGTGCGCGCGATGCCGCGCCGGGTGATGCGGTAGGGCGCCAGGCCGGCGATCGAGCGACCGTCGAGGCGGATGGTGCCGTGGTCGGGCGCGTAGACGCCGGTGATCAGGTTGAACACCGTCGTCTTGCCGGCGCCGTTCGGGCCGATCAGACCGACCAGCTCGCCGGCGTCGAGCGCCAGGGCGACGCCCTGGACCGCCGTCAGCCCGCCGAAGCTCAGCGTGCAGTCGTCGAGCTCCAGAAGCGCCACGACGTGATCTCCGTGCGGCCCATGAGGCCGGTGGGGCGGGTGAGCATGACCGCGATCAGCAGCAGGGAATAGATGACCATGCGGTACTCGGCGCCGAAGCGCAGCACCTCGGGCAGCACGGTCAGCACCGTCGCCGCCAGCAGCACGCCGCTGATGCTGCCGGTGCCGCCGAGCACCACCATGACGACGATCTCGACGCTGCGCAGGAAGGTGAACGAGTTGGTGTGGATGTAGCCGATGACGTGCGCGCTCAGCCCGCCGGCGACGCCGGCCCAGAAGGCGCCGACGACGAAGGCGACGATCTTGTAGCGCGTCGTGTCGATGCCCATCGCGGCGGCGGCGATCTCGTCCTCGCGGATGGCGAAGAACGCCGTGCCGCGCTGCGAGTAGACCATGCGCCAGATCGACGCGACGCAGAGCAGGGCGGCCGCGTACACCCAGGCGAAGCCGGCCAGCGCCGGAATACCGCCCAGGCCGCGCGCGCCGCCGACCGCGTCGGTGTTGAGGATGAGCACGCGGATGATCTCGCCGAAGCCGAGCGTCGCGATCGCCAGGTAGTCGCCGCGCAGGCGCAGCGTCGGGATGCCGACCAGCAACCCGGCGCCCGCCGCGGCGAGGCCGCCGGCGCCCAGCGCGACGACGATGCCGGGCGCCGCGCCGGCCGCCGGCGGCCAGATGAACAGCGTGACGGCGGCGGCGACGTAGGCGCCGATCGCCATGAAGCCGGCGTGGCCGAGCGAGAACTGCCCGGTGATGCCGTTGATCAGGTTGAGGCTGACGGCGAGGGTGGCGTTCAGGCCGATGTAGAGGACGATCTGCAGATAGTAGGGGTTGATCGCCTGCCCGAGCAGCCATTGCAGCGGCCACAGCGCCGCCAGCCCGGCGAGCAGCGGAGCGTTGCGGCGTGCGAGGTAGGCGAAGCCGCTCATCAGACCTTCTCGATGGTGACCCGGCCGAAGAGGCCCGCCGGGCGCACCAACAGCACGGCGATGAGGATGACGAACGCGACGGCGTCGCGGTAGGTCGAGCTCAGGTAGGCGGCGACGAAGGTCTCGGTGACCCCCATCAGCAGCCCGCCCGCCACCGCGCCGGGGAAGTTGCCGATGCCGCCGAGCACGGCGGCGACGAACGCTTTGATGCCGGGCATCATGCCCATCAGCGGATCGATCTTCGGGTTGCGCAGCCCGACCATCGTGCCGGCAGCGGCGGCCAGGGCGGAGCCGAGCATGAAGGTCGTGGCGATCACGGTGTTGACGTTGATGCCCATGAGCGCCGCCGTGTCGTAGTTGAAGCTGACGGCGCGCAGCGCCAGGCCGATGCGCGTGCGCAGGACGATCCAGCGCAGGCCGAGCATGAGCAGCACGGAGACCACCGCGATCAGCGCGTCGATGTTGGTCACCACCACCCCGCCGGTGTGCAGCAGCGGGCGCGACTCGATCAGCTGCGGGAAGAATTTCGGGTCGGGGCCGAACACCACCTGGCCGCCGAACTGCAGCAGCATCGAGACGCCGATCGCCGTGGTCAGCATCGCCGAGCGCGCCTGGCTGCGCAGCGGCCGGTAGGCGACGCGCTCGATCAGCGCGCCGAGCAGCGCGCAGGCGATCATCGCGCCGAGCATGACGACGACGAAGCCGCCGAGCGACGGGTTGACGGCGAAGCCGAGCGCGTGGGCGATGTAGAACGCCGCCATGGCGCCGACCATGTACACGTCGCCATGGGCGAAGTTGATCAGCCGCAGCACGCCGTAGACCATGGTGTAGCCGAGCGCGATCAGGGCGTAGATCGACCCCCACGCGAGGCCGTTGACGAGCTGTTGGAGGAGCTGATCCAAGACGGTTGCGGCTCAGCCGGCGTCGGGGGCGAGCGACTCGACGAAGCGGAACTGCCCGTCCTGCACCTTGAGCACCACGATGGGTTTGCGCGCGTTGCGCTGCGCATCCATCGTGATCATGCCGCTGACGCCGGGGAAATCCTTGGTGGTCGCCAGCGCGTCGCGGATCTTCGTCGGCTCGGCCGAGCCGGCGCGGCGGATGGCGTCGGCCATCATCTTCATCGCATCGTAGCCGAGCACCGCCATCGCGTCGGGGGTCTTGCCGTCGTACGCAGCGCGATAGTCGGCGATGAACTTCACCACCTCGGGGCGCTGGTCCTCGGGCGAGTAGTGGTTGGTCATGTACATGCCTTCGACCGCGTCGCCGCCGATCTCGAGCGTCTTCGGGCTGTCCCAGCCGTCGCCGCCGAGCAACGGCACCGTCAGCCCGAGCTCGCGCGCCTGGCGCGCGATCAGCGCGGCCTCGGTGTAGTAGCCGGGGACGTAGATGGCGTCGGGGGTGGTGCCCTTGATCGCGGTGAGCTGCGCCTTGAACTCGATGTCGCCCTCGCCGTAGCTCTCCTCGGCGACGATCTCTGCCCCGAGCTGCTTGGCGGTGTCGCGGAAGAACTCGGTCAGGCCGACCGAATAGTCGTTCTTGGCGTCGGTGAGGATGGCGAGCCGCTTGGCGTGCAAGCGGTTGACCGCGAACTTGGCCATCGTCGCGCCCTGGAAGGGATCGATGAAGCAGGCGCGGAAGATGTAGTTGCCGACCTGCGTGACGCGCGGGTTGGTCGAGGCCGGCGACAGCAGCGGGATGCTGTTGACCTGCGCCTGCGGTGCGGCGGCCAGCGTGCGGCTGGAGGCGACCTCGCCGATGATCGCCACCACCTGATCCTGCTTCATCAGCTTGAGCACCGCCGTGACCGACTCCTCCGGCTTGCTCTGGTTGTCCTCGGTGATCACCTTGACCGGCTTGCCGAGCAGGCCGCCGCCGTCGTTGATCTCCTTCAACGCCAGCGCCAGGCCTTCATGGCTCGAAGTGCCGAAGGTCGCCGTGCCGCCGGTCAGCGAGCCGAACTCACCGATACGGATCTCATCGGCCTTCGGCTGGCACGCGGCCACCAGCACCCCGGCCACCAGCACGGCCAGCAGACGGTGTGCAACGCGCGTCATCGCGCAGGGGAAAGGCCACAACCACATCGCATCCACTCGGCGCGGCGCACCATATACACGGGTCCCGAGCGGGTCAACGCAGGTTGCGGGATTCCACCCCTTGGCGCCGGCGTCCTTGCACCCTGGGGGGCCGCTCGTTAGGGACACCGCACGCGTCGCCACGCTGCCAGCCCGCGCATGCTCTGCCTGTTGTGGCACTTCGCCGTGCCCTTGACCGCCGTGGCGC
>JBOHWA010000801.1:0-3248 GCA_050735855.1 Binatia bacterium | reverse complement strand
GGCAACCGGCGCTTTGCCACCGAGACGACGGTGGCACCGCAGCGCGACCTGGCGCGGCTGCGCGCCGTCGCCGACACGCAGACGCCGTTCGCCGCCGTGCTGGCGTGCGCCGACTCGCGCGTGCCGGTGGAGATCCTCTACGACCAGGGCTTCGGCGATCTCTTCGTCGTGCGGGTCGCCGGCAACATCGCCAGCGCGGTCGAGATCGCCAGCCTCGAGTTCGGCTGCGAAGTGCTCGGCGCGCGCTCGGTGACCGTGCTCGGCCACAGCAACTGCGGCGCGGTCAAGGCGGCGCTCGCCGGCGGCGAGGTGCCGGGGCAGATCAGCACGCTCTACCAGCACATCGCGCCGGCGCTGGAGCGCAAGAAGATGGATCTGGCGGCGGCCGCGATCGCCAACGTCCGCTATCAGATGCGCCGGCTGCGCAAGGGCTCACCACTGCTCGCCCGCCTGGTGCGCGAGAACCGTTTGATGATCACCGGCGGCGTGTTCGATTTCGACACCGGCCGGGTGGTGCCGATCGACGACGCGTAGGTCGCGCCAACCTCGAGGGCGCCGCTGCGTCGGCGCTCCATGGTCATTCCGAGCAGCGCGCTTGCCGCGAGCCCGGCTTGGAGGGCGCCGGGCCCTCGGCGCCGTGCTGGAGAGAAGCACCCCGCCCGCCGTCCCCCGGCGCCGCGAGCCCGGTGCCCTCCAGGGGAACCGTCGCGAAACGAGAACGTCGCGAGCGTGGCGCCGACCAGCGGCGCCCTCCCAGTTCAGCGGGCCGCGACGCGGCCGTCGCAGTGCAGGAAGCGCGAGCTGCGCAGCCAGTCGCGGTCGGGGTAGTACGCGAACAGGGCGGTGCCGTTCTGGATGCGGTCTATGACCTGGTCGTTGACGTCCTGGGGCAGGGCGGGGCAGCCCCAACTGCGGCCGATGCGCCCGTAGGTGCGCACGTGCGCGGCGCTGACGTATGAGGCGCCGTGCATGACGATGGCGCGCTCCTCGGCGCGGTCGTTGATGCCGGGCTCGAGGCCGACCAGGCGCATCGAGCGGCCGTGCTGTCCGATGTACGGCGCGGCGGTGCGAAACAACCCCAGGCTCGACTGGCGCGAGCCGAGGGTGTTGGAGAAGGCCGTGGCGACGGCGTCGCCGCTGTTGGCGCCGTGCGCCACCAGCTCGTTGAACAGCACGCGGCGGCGGGCGAGATCGATGACCCACAGGCGCCGCTGGCTGGAGGGCAGGCTGTAGTCGATGACCGTCAGCAGCGGCCGTTCGTCGAGGACGCCGAGATTGCGGCCGCACGAATAGGCCTGCATCGCCAGATCGAGCACCTCGCGCCGCGGCCAACGGCTGCGGGTCTCGGTGAGATCGGCGAGGCGCACCGGCGGGCGGGCCGGGCGGGGCAGCGGGGCCCTGGCACAGGACGGCAGCAGGCAGGCGAGCAACGCCACCAGCCACATCCGTCGATCGAGCACGCGCACCTTCAACCTCCGCCCCAGGGAATCCGCGCTAGGAGGGATACGGATACCCCTTGGCCAGCAGCCGCTCCAAGGTAGCATCGTGGCCGTAGATGTCATCAAAAAAGTCGACGTGGCCCTCATCGTCGATCACCACCGTGGTGTAGAAGACGTAGACCGGTACCGGGCTGGCGAGATCGAGGCGCCGGTTGTCGGGCCCGCGCTGCATCGCCTGGGTGATGCGGGCGCGATCCCAGCCCTGCTGGCCGCGCAGCACGAACTCGGCCAGCGCCGGCGGGTCGGCGACGCGAATGCAGCCGTGGCTGAAGTCGCGCCGCGGGCGGGCGAAGAGCGCCTTCGACGGCGTGTCGTGCAGGTAGACGTGAAACGGGTTGGGGAAGATGAACTTCACCAGGCCGAGCGAATTGTTCTTGCCCGGGAGCTGGCGCACGCGGCCTTCGACGACTTCCATGTTCTGGCGCGTGAGGTAGCCGGCGTCGACGTTCGCCTTGGGGAAGATCTCCTCGCGCGCGATGCCGTACGGCACCAGCCAGTAGGGACGCCAGACGAGATACGTCATCTCGGCGTGCAGCACCGGGGTGTAGTGCTTGCGCGCCGCGGAGCCGACGACGACGTTCATCTGCAGCGCGGGCAGCGCGGTGCCGCTCTCGTAGCCGCGCAGGCGGAACTCGGGAATGTTGACCAGGACGAAGCGCTGCGGCCAATCGTACGGCAGCCAGCGCAGGCGCTCCATCGCCAGCTCGATCTGGCGCACGCGCGTCGCCATCGGCGTCTGCAGCGCGCGCAGCGTGGCGGGGCCGATGATCGCGTCGCCCTCGAGGCCGTGACGGTTCTGGAAGTGCGCCACGCCGGTCGCCAGCGTCTCGTCGTACAGCGCCGCGTCGGCGGGCGCGGCGTGATCGGCGGGAAGGTCGCCGAGGGCGACCAGCCAGGCGCGCAGCGCCGGCAGGTTCGGGTCACTGTCGCCCGGACGGATCTTGGGCAGCGCCGGCATCGGCGGCAGATCGCCGCGCGCCGCCAGGGCGCGGTAGCGCGGCAGCGCCGCGGCGAGGCTGGCATAGATCGGAAACGGCGGATCGAGGGCGGCCAGGCGCCGGCCGGGCTGGGCATCGACGGCGAGCTCGCGCACCAGCGCCGGCAGGTCGAGCTTCTTCGGCTCGATGTCGAGGCCGAAGCCGACGGCGCGCGGGTTGATGCGGCCGACATAGGAGTCGGAGATGAAGCGCATGAGCGACACGGTGAGCGCGGTGTCGAACTGCGCCAGGTCGGCTGCGGGCGCGCCGCCGTCGGCCAGCCGGGTCGCCTCGGCACGCAGGCGCGCGGCGTCGTAGTCGGCGGGCGACAGCCCGCGCGCGTCGGCGCCGGCCAACGCCGCGATCGCCGCGCCGGCCTGCGCGGTCGGCTCCCCATCGTCGTCGAGCCACAGCGGCGCGAACTGGCCCGCTTGGTACGCGGCCAGCGCGTGCATCTGATAGTCGGGAAACTGCGCCCAGCGCAGCCACCCATGCGTGCCGCCATCGACGATGTTGCGGATGAGCGGCGCGACCTCGCTCTGTCCCCGCGCCGCTGTCGCGTGCCCCGCGTGCAACACCGCGACGGTGAGCGCGAAGCCGATGACGCGCCGCGCCGACCCCCAGCGCTGTCCCCGCTGCATCTGCCGCACCGCCCTGCTCACCGGCGTCGACGGTTAGCTGAAAGGCGCAGTCCGCGCCATCCGGGCGCCGCCGTGACCACCTCCCGATCCCGCGCTCGCCGCGAATGGAGGGCGCCGGTCCCTCGGCGCCG
>JBOHWA010000800.1:0-1558 GCA_050735855.1 Binatia bacterium | reverse complement strand
AAGTCCGCGACAAAGGTGACGTTGGGACTCGAGCAACCCCCCATCCTGACCTTCCCCCGCAAGGGGGGAAGGGACCCTCGAAGCGCGGCCGTAGCACGTTGGGACGGCTCGGCTCGACTTCTGAGGCTACGCCAGCTCAGGGCGAACGGGGATTCCCCGTCGGGGCTGGCCTGTCGAAGCACGCCGGCGGAGCGGCGCCCACCCGGGTCTACGCGCCTGGCTCGGCGCGGCTGGTCTCTGTCGGCGGGTAGATGCGCACCGTGCGCACCCGGCGCGGTGTCGCATCGACCACCTCGAGCCGGATGCTGTTCGGCAGCATGATCGTCTCGCCGATGGCGGGGATGTGGCCGGCGATGGCCAGGCAGATGCCGGCGATGGTGTTCCAGCCCTCTTCTTCGGGCAGGTTGAGGTCGAGGGTGCGGTTCACGTCGCGGATCGGCGCCGCGCCGTTGACCAGCGCGCTGCCCGAGGGCTCGCGGCGGATCAGCTCCGGCACGTGCTGCACGTGCTCGCTGAAGATCTCGCCGACCAGCTCTTCGAGCAGGTCCTCGATGGTGACGATGCCCTCGACGCCGCCCTGCTCGTCGACCACGAAGGCGATCAGCATGCGCCGGCTGCGCATCTCGTGCATCAGGTCGATGGCCGATTTCGAATCGGGCACGAAGTACGGCGGGCGAATCAGATCCTCGAGCACGAACAGCTCGCGCTCCCACGCCATCGCGATCACGTCCTTGACCGCGACATAGCCGACCACGTTGTCGATCCGTCCGTCGTAGACGGGAATACGCGAGTGGCCCTGCTCGAGGACGATGCGGCGCACGTCATCCGGCGAGGCGTTGCGCGGCAGGGCGACCAGCTCCTGGCGCGGCACCATGACGTCTGCGGCGGTGAGGTCGGCGAAGTCGATGGCGCGCGAGGCGATCTCACCGACGTGCGGATGCACGGTGCCCGCCTTGGCCGCCTCCTCCATGAGATGCTGCAGTTCCTCGGCCGAGTGGCGCGTCTCGGTGAACGTCGTGTGGTCGCCGAACGGCCGCAGCAACAGGTTGGAGCTCGCGGTCAGCAGCCAGACCAGCGGCCGGGCGAACCACGACAGGGCCAGCAGCGGCCGCGCCACCAGCAGGGCGTAGCGCGTCGAGCTGCGCAGCGCGAGGGACTTCGGCACCAGCTCGCCGAGGACGATCGAGAGGAACGAGACGAGGACGACGACCAGCCCCAGGGCGATGTTGTCGGCGTAGCGCTCGAGCCACGGCAGCTGCGCGATCGCCGGCGCGATGCGGCCGGCGATGGTGGCGCCGCCGAAGGCCGCCGCGCTGGCGCTGACCACGGTGATGCCGATCTGCACCGTGGCCAGGAAGCGCTCCGGCTCGCTGCGCAGCGCCAGCACCGAGCGGGCGCCGCGGCGGCCCGCCTCGACCAGCTCGAGGATGCGCGACTTGCGCAGGGCGACCAGGGCGATCTCCGCCCCGGAGAAGATGCCGTTGATCAGGATGAGGATGACGATGATCGCAAGCTCGGTGAGAATCGGGGTCCGCCTCCGCGCCGCGCAGCGTAGCGC
>JBOHWA010000799.1:0-5810 GCA_050735855.1 Binatia bacterium | reverse complement strand
GAATGGATATTCGGGCTGCTATTGCGCACCTGACGGCCGGCGACGACCTCACCGAGGCCGACGCCGAAGCGGTGGTGCGCGACATCATGGGCGGCAGCGTCACGCCGGCGCAGCTCGGTGCCTTTCTGGTCGCCCTGCGGATGAAGGGCGAGCGGGTGGAGGAGATCACCGGCGCGGCGCGCGCCATGCGGGTCCATGCGGAGCATGTCGTCACCGCCCGCGACGTGGTCGACACCTGCGGCACCGGCGGCGACGCGAGCGGCACGTTCAACATTTCGACGGCGGCGGCGTTCATCGCCGCCGGCGCCGGGGTGGCCATCGCCAAGCACGGCAACCGGGCGATGTCGGGGCGCGTCGGCGGCGCCGACGTCCTCGAGGCGCTCGGTGTGCGCATCGATCTCGCCCCCGAGCAGGTCAAGGCGTGCATCGAGGAGGTAGGCATCGGCTTCCTCTTCGCGCAGCGCTTCCACCCGGCCATGCGGCACGTCGCCGCGGTGCGGCGGGAGATCGGCGTGCGCACGGTGTTCAATCTCCTCGGTCCGCTGACCAACCCGGCCGGCGCGCGGGCTCAGATCGTCGGCGTCTTCGGGCGCGAGTGGGTCGAGCCGCTGGCTCAGGCGCTGAGCCGCCTGGGCAGCCGGCGCGCGCTGGTCGTGCACGGCGAGGACGGCCTCGATGAGATCACGTTGACCGGTCCGACGCTGATGGCGGAGCTGCGCGACGGCGCCGTGCGCAGCAGTCGCTTCGAGCCCGCCTCGGTCGGACTGGCGACCTGCGCCGCGACCGACCTGGCCGGGTCCGACGCGCCCGGCAACGCCGTCCTGGTGCGCGCGGTGTTGTCCGGCACGGCGACGGCGGCGCAGCGCGACATCACGCTGCTCAACGCCGCCGGCGCCATTTACGTCGCCGGTCTGGCGGCCAGTCTCGCCGACGGCGTAGTGCGGGCCAGTGCGTCGATCGAGTCCGGCGCCGCTGCCGGCAAGCTCGAGCGCCTGATCGAGGTCAGCAACCGATGATCCTCGACGACATCGTCGCGGCCCGCCGGCTCGATCTGGAGCAGGCCAAGCAGCAGGTCTCAATACGGGAGCTCGAGCAACGGCCGGGCTATGCCGAGCCGCGGCGTGGCTTCGCCGCGGCGCTGCGTGCGGCGCCGCCGCCGGCGGTGATCGCCGAGGTGAAGAAGGCGTCGCCCTCGAAGGGGGTCATCCGAGCCGATTTCGACCCGGTCGCCATCGCGCGCTCCTACGCCGCGGGCGGCGCCACCGCGCTCTCGGTCCTCACCGAGGAACGCTTCTTCCAGGGCCGCCTCGACTATCTGACAGGCATCCGCGCGGCAGTGCCGCAGCCGCTGCTGCGCAAGGACTTCCTCTTCGATCCGTACCAGATGGTCGAGGCGCGGGCCTACGGGGCCGACGCGGCGCTGCTCATCGTCGCCATGCTGCCGCCGGCGGCGCTGGCGGAGCTGTTGGCGGCGGCCGCCGAGGTCGGCCTCGACGTCCTGACCGAGGCGCACACGGCCGAGGAGGTCGACGGCGCGCTGGCCGCCGGGGCCCGCATCGTCGGCGTGAACAATCGCAACCTGCACACCTTCGTCACCACGCTGGCGACGGCGGAGGCGCTGCGGCCGCGCATCCCGGATGGGGTTCTGACCGTGGCGGAGAGCGGTATCGAGTCACACCGCGACATCGAGCGTCTGCGGGCCTGCGGTTACGACGCCTTCCTGGTCGGCGAGTCGCTGATGCGCGCCCCTGACCCCGGGGTGGCCCTGCGCATCCTGCACGGCGGCGGGGAGGTGGCGTGACCCTGGTGAAGATCTGCGGGGTGACGAGCATCGCCGACGCGGTGATGGCGAGCGAGGCCGGCGCCGATGCCATCGGGCTCAACTTCCACCCGGCGAGCCCGCGCTGTGTCACGCCGGAGACCGCGGCGGCGATCGCGGCGGCGCTGCCGGCGCGCGTGTGGCGCGTCGGGGTGTTCGTCGATCTGCCGCGCGCCGCGGTGGCGGATATCGCCGCGCAGGTCGGGCTCGACGTGCTGCAGTTTCACGGCAGCGAACCGGCCGAGGACTGCGGCGGCTGGGGCCAGCGGTCGATCAAGGCGGTGCGCGTGCGCGGGCCCGGGGCGCTGTTGGCAGCGGCCGGCTACCCGGTTGATTTCATTCTGGCCGACGCATACGTCGCGGGTGCCGCGGGCGGCACCGGACAGCGGGTGCCGCTCGAATGGCTGACGGGAATGGACAAGCGTCGGCTGCTGCTTGCGGGCGGGCTGAACCCGGATAACGTGGCGGATGTCGTGCGCCAGGTACGACCGGCGGGGGTGGACGTGGCCTCCGGTGTTGAACGAGCGCCCGGCGTCAAGGACGCGGAGAAAGTGAAGCGGTTTATCGACCATGCAAAGTCTGCCTGACCGATTGGGACACTACGGCGAGTTCGGCGGCCGCTACGTCGCCGAGACGCTGATGCCGGCATTGATCGAGCTGGAAGCGGCGTATGCGCGGCTGCGCCGCGATGCCGACTTCAAGCGCGAGGTGAAGGACTACCTGCGGGAGTATGCGGGGCGCGAGACGCCGCTGTACTTTGCCGCACGCCTGACCGAGAAGCTCGGCGGTGCGCGGATCTATCTGAAGCGCGAGGACCTCTGTCACACCGGCGCGCACAAGATCAACAACACGGTCGGGCAGGGCCTGCTGGCGCGCCGCATGGGCAAGCCGCGCATCATCGCCGAGACCGGCGCGGGCCAGCACGGCGTGGCGACGGCGACGGTCACCGCCCTGCTCGGCCTGCAGTGCGAGGTCTTCATGGGGGCCGAGGATGTGCAGCGCCAGTCGCTCAACGTCTTCCGCATGAAGCTGCTCGGGGCCACCGTGCACGCCGTGACCAGCGGCAGCCAGACGCTCAAGGATGCGGTCAACGAGGCGCTGCGCGACTGGGTGACCAATGTGCGCACGACCTACTACCTGGTCGGCTCGACTATGGGCCCGCACCCCTATCCGATGATCGTGCGCGACTTCCAGTCGGTGATCGGCAGCGAGGCGCGGCGGCAGATCCTCAAGCGCGAGGGGCGCCTGCCGGATCTGCTGGTGGCGTGCGTCGGCGGCGGGAGCAATGCGATGGGGCTCTTCTACCCGTTCATCGGCGACGCCGGCGTCGGCATGGTCGGCGTCGAAGCGGCCGGCGACGGAATCGACACCGGTCGCCATGCCGCGTCGATCAGCGGCGGCATGATCGGCGTGCTGCACGGCAAGAAGACCTACGTGTTGCAGGACGAGCTCGGCCAGGTGCGCGAGGCGCACTCCATCTCGGCCGGCCTGGACTACCCCGGCGTCGGTCCCGAGCATGCGCATCTGCACGCCACCGGGCGGGCGTCGTACGTCGGCATCACCGACACCGAGGCGCTCGAAGGGTTGCAGACGCTGACCTCCTGCGAGGGCATCATTCCGGCGCTCGAATCGTCGCACGCGGTGGCCTACGCGATGAAGGCGGCGCCGAAGATGGGGCGCGAGCAGCTGATCATCATCAACCTGTCCGGGCGCGGCGACAAGGACATGAACACCGTCGCCAAGCACCTCGGCGTGAGTCTCTGAGATGGGTCGCATCGCGAGCTGTTTCAAGGCGCTCAAGCGCCGCGGCGAGGTGGCGCTGGTGCCGTACCTCATGGCGGGGGACCCGGACCTCGGCACCACGCGCGCCCTGATGCAGGCGGCCGCGGATGCGGGGGCGGATCTGATCGAGCTCGGCGTGCCGTTTTCCGACCCGACCGCCGATGGCCCGGTGATCCAGCGCGCCGGGGTGCGGTCGCTGCAGCGCGGCACCTCGCTGCGACAGATCCTGGAGATGGTGGCCGAGCTGCGCGCCGGCGGGTTCGAGACGCCGATCGTTCTGTTCGGCTATTACAATCCGATCTTCCACTACGGACCGACGCAGTTGGTCGCCGATGCGGCGCGGGCGGGGGTCGACGCGTTGCTGGTCGTCGACCTGCCGCCGGAGGAGGCCGATGAGCTGTGGCGGCCGGCGCGGGCCGCCGGGCTCGACGTCATCTTCCTGCTTGCGCCGACCAGCGACGCGCCGCGCGTGCGGGCGGTGCTCGCCAAGGCGAGCGGCTTCGTCTACTTCGTCTCGATGACCGGCATCACCGGCAGCAAGGCGATCGAATCGGGCGAGGTGCGGACGCTGATCGACGGCCTGCGCGCCAAGTGCCGGCTGCCGATCGGGGTGGGCTTCGGCATCACCACACCGGCCGAGGCCGAGGCCGTCGCCGGCTATGCCGACGCGGTGGTCGTCGGCAGCGCGATCGTCCGCCTGATCGAGCGCGACGGCGATAGCCCCGACCTGGTGACCAACGTCGCGTCCTTCGTGCGTGCACTGAAGGACGCCGTCCGCCGCTCCGCCAGCGCCGCCAGCTGACGAGGCACGAAAGCCGGCGTGCGGCATGGCGTCGTCAGCCGTCGATGCCGTATAAGGTTCTTCGATACGCCCGGCCTGCGGCCCGGGCGTATCGTCCTGCCGGCCAGACGAGAGCACGCGAACGATGACCGAGTATGAGCGGACGCTCGAGTGGCTGTTTGCGCTCGAGGCGGCCAAGGGCATGGATTTCAAGCTCGAGCGCGTGGCGCTGGCGCTGGAGCGGCTCGGCCATCCGCAGCGCCGGTTCGCCAGCCTGCACGTCGCCGGCACCAACGGGAAGGGCTCGGTGGCGGCGATGCTGCACGCGATGCTGGCGGCGGGCGGCTACCGGGTCGGGCTCTACACCTCTCCCCATCTGGTCGAGCTCGGCGAGCGCATCCGCGTCGACGACCGCGACATCGGCCGCGGCGAAGTGGTGGGGCTGAGCGACGAGATCCGCGCGGCGGTCACCGGGCGCGGCATCGACCTCACGTTCTTCGAGTTCCTCACCGTCTTGGCGTTCCTGTACTTCGCGCGATCCGGTGTGGAGGTCGCGGTCGTCGAGGTCGGTCTCGGCGGCCGGCTCGACGCCACCAACGTGCTCGATCCCCTGGCGGCCGTCATCACGACGATCGGGCTCGACCACACCGAGTGGCTGGGCGACTCGATCGCCGCCATCGCGGCCGAGAAGGGCGGCATCATCAAATCGGGGCGACCGGTGGTGGTGGGTCGCATCGAGGGTGACGCCCTGGATGTGCTGCAGGGGCTCGCGGCCGAGCGCGGCGCGCCGCTGCTGCGCGCCGGGCGCGACTATCGGGTCGCGGGCGGCCCGGCCGGGCTCGATTTCGACGGGCTCGGGTGGTCGCTGCGCGGGGTACCGGTTGGCTTGCGGGGGGCGCACCAGCGCGACAACGCCGGCACGGCGGTGGCGGCGTTGTCGGCCGTGTCGTCGTCGCTGCCGGTGGCCGAGGCGGCGATCCGGCGCGGGTTGGCATCGGTGCGGTGGAAGGGCCGGATGGACGTCGTCGCCACGGCGCCGCTCACAGTGCTCGATGGGGCGCACAACCTCGACGGGGTCGACGCCCTGTTGCGCGAGTTGCCCGAGCTGCTCGGCGGGCGGCCGCTGCATCTGCTGTTTGCGGTCATGGGAGACAAGGCTTGGCGCCCGATGGTCGAGCGTCTGGCGCCGAAGGTGGCGAGCGCCGTAGTGACGCAGGTGTTGCCGCCGCGCGGGGCGCCCGCGGACGCGGTGGCGGAGGCCTTCCGCGCGCACTGTCCGGCGACCGTGGTGCCGGAGGTCGGCGCCGCCTTCGCGGAGGTGCAGCGCCGCGCCGGCGCCGGCGATGCCATCGTCGCCTGCGGCTCGTTGTTCCTGGTCGGGGCGCTCTACGCGATTGGCGTCGGGGCGGCCGCGGGCAGGGCGGGGAC
>JBOHWA010000798.1:0-4503 GCA_050735855.1 Binatia bacterium | reverse complement strand
GCCGCAGCGCCGGCCGACGCGGCCGGCAGCGGCGCACCGGCCGCAGCCCCCGCCGGTGGCATGATGGGCAACGTCGGCAACACGGCCTCGGCCGGCGCCCAGAAGGGTGCCGAGGCCGCGGCGGGCGGCGCCGGGCTCAAGGCGGCCGGAATGCAGGGCGGCAAGGCCGCGGTGGTGGAGTACAACAAGCCGGCCGCCGGGGCGGCGGCGCCCGCCGCGGGCGCGCCCGTCGCGGATGATGCGGCGGACGACGCCGACGCGGACGCCGAAGACGCCGAGTAGACCTGGAGGGCGCCGCTCCGCCGGCGCCCTTCGACAAGCTCAGGGCGAACGGGTACTCGACCCGTCGGTGCTGAGCGTGCCCAAGGGCGCCGACGGAGCGGCGCCCCTGGGCCCTTCCATTTTCGGCGCGTCGTGCTCGCGGCGGGCACGGCACCGACAACCGGCGCCCTCCCGGCGCTGCACGTCCGCGCGCCGTGCCCGGCCTGGGCGGTTTACGTCGCGTGCGGTGCGACGCCGTGCAGCACGTCGGCGGCCGGCTCGGCGACGCGGGCGCGGGCGACGTATGAGTAGACGGCCGGCACGACGTACAGCGTCAGCAGCGACGAGAAGACCAGGCCGCCGACCACGGCGACGCCGAGCGACTGACGGCTGCCCGAGGCGCCGCCGAGCGACAGGGCGATCGGCAGCGTGCCGAGAATGGTCGACAGCGTGGTCATCAGGATCGGCCGCAGGCGCGACACCGCCGAGTCGAGCGCGGCCTCGCCGACGCCGAGGCCCGCCGCCTGGCGCTGGTTGGCGAACTCGACCAGCAGGATGCCGTTCTTGGTCACCAGGCCGATCAACATGATCAGCCCGATCTGGCTGAACACGTTCAGCGTCTGACCGAACAGCGCCAGGCTGCCGAGCGCGCCGGCCACCGACAGCGGCACGGTGACGAGGATGATCATCGGATCGCGGAAGCTCTCGAACTGCGCCGCCAGCATCAGGTAGATCAGCACCAGCGCAAAGCCGAAGGCGAACAGCAGGCTCGAGCCGGCGTCGGCGAAGTCGCGCGACTGGCCGGCCAAGCTGGTGCGGATGCCCGGCGGCAGCAGGCGCGCAGCGATGTCGTCGAGGGCCTCGACCGCGTCGCCGATGGTATGGCCGGGCGCCAGGCCGGCCTGGATGGTGGCCGAGGTGAAGCGGTTGAAGCGGTAGATCGACGCCGGGCCGACGGTCTCGGCGAAGGTGACCAGGTTGTCGAGCGAGATCATCGCGCCGCTCGCCGAGCGCACGAACAGCTTGGCGAGGTCGCCGGGATCGTTGCGATCGTCGCGCTCGACCTGCCCGACGACGTCATACTGCCGGTCGTTCATCAGGAAGTAGCCGAAGCGGCGGCCGCCGTAGGCCAGCTCCAACGTGCGGGCGATCACCTGCACCGAGACGCCGAGCTCGGCGGCGCGCCGCCGGTCGATGCTGATCGAGCCCTCGGGGCGGTTGATCTTGAGGTCGGCGTCGACGAAGCGCAATACCGGGCTGGCGCTCGCCGCCTCGAGGAAAGCGGGCAACACGCCGACCAGCTTCTCGAGCGTCGGCGCCTGCAGCACGTACTGCACCGGCTGCCCGGCGCGCCGGTCGCCGATGGTCGGCGGCTGGGCGGGGAAGACGCGCACCGCGGTGAACTGCTCGGCATCGCGCGACAGCTGGCGGAAGATGTCGGCCTGCGAGCGCTCGCGCGTCTGCGGATCGGACAGGAACAGGTTCATCAGGCCGGTGTTGGCGGCGCCGCCGGACGAGCCGGGCGCGGCGATGGCAAAGGCGCTCGCCACCTCGGGCAACTGGTCGCGCACGTAGACCGAGACGCGGTCGAGCTGGTGCTGGGTGAACTCGAACGACGACCCCTCCGGCGCGCGCAGGTTGACGCGGATGTTCGAGCGGTCCTCGAGCGGCGCCAGCTCACTCGGCAACTGGCCCCACAACGCGGCGATCAGGCCGGCGGTGACGGCGACCAGCGGAAAGGCGAGCCAGCGCATGCGCAGGAACCACACCAGCGAGCGCCGATAGCCCTCAGTGAGGGCGACGAAGAACGGCTCGGTCGATTCGTAGAAGCGGCTGTGCCCGCCGCGCCCGAGCAGAAAGCGGCACATCATCGGCGACAGGGTGAGCGCGACGAAGGCGGAGACCAGCACGGCGCCGACCACGACGACGCCGAACTCGCGAAACAGCCGCCCGGTCAGGCCCTGCAGGAAGATGATCGGCACGAAGACGGCGGCCAGCGTGATGGTGGTGGAGATGACGGCAAAGTAGATCTCGCGCGAGCCCTCGATCGCCGCGGCGCGCGGTGCCAGGCCGCGCTCGATCTTGGCGTAGACGTTCTCGAGCACGACGATGGCGTCGTCGCACACCAGGCCGATCGCCAGCACGACGCCAACCAGGGTCAGGACGTTGATGGTGAACCCGGCGATATACATGATGAAGAACGCCGCGATGATGCTGACCGGGATCGCCAGCACCGGGATCAGCGTCGAGCGCCAGCTGCGCAGGAAGAGGAAGATGATCAGCGCCACCAGGCCGAAGGCGATCAGCACCGTCTCCCGCACCTCGGCGATCGAGCGGCGCACGAAGGCGGTGAAGTCGTAGGCGATCTCGATGACGTAGTCGTCGGGCGCCTCGCGGCGGATGTCGTCGAGCCGGCGGTAGAACTCGTCGGCGATGGCGATGGCGTTGGTGTTCGGCTGCGGCAGGATGGCAACGCCGATCACCGGCACGAGGTCGCTCTTGTTGCCGGTGCGCAGATTCTCCGCGCCGAGCTCGGCGCGGCCGACGTCGCGCAGCAGCACCTGGCGGCCGTTCGCCTCCTTCAGGATCATCGACTCGAACTCGTCCGGCGTGGTCAGCCGGCCGGCGGTGCGCAGGCTGAGATCGACGGCGCTGCCCTCGAGGCGACCGCTCGGCAGGTCGACGTTCTCCGCCACCAGCGCGGTCTGCACGTCGAGCGGCGTCAGGCCGTGCGCCGCCAGGCGCAGCGGGTCGAGCCACAGCCGCATGGCGTAACGCTGCTCGCCGAAGATGCGCACGTTGCTGACCCCGGGGATGGTCTGCACGCGCTCGCGGATGACGCGGTCGGCGAAGTCGCTGACCTCGAGGATGCTGCGCGTCGGGCTCTGCACGCTGACCAGCAGGATCGGCTCGGCGTCGGCGTCGGCTTTCTCGACCACCGGCGGGTCGGCGTCGGGCGGCAGCAGGCGGATCGCCTGCGAGACCTTGTCGCGCACGTCGTTGGCGGCGGCCTCGAGATTGGCGCCGACGTTGAACTCGACGCGGATCTGGCTGCGCTCGTCGCTCGAGATCGACGAGAGCACGCGGATGCCGTCGACGCCGTTGATCAACTGCTCGAGCGGCTCGGTGACCTGCGAGGCGATCACCGCCGGACTGGCGCCGGGGTAGGTGGCGGTGACGGTGATGATCGGCGGATCGACGGCGGGATACTCGCGCACGCCGAGGAAGGCGAACGAGATGGCGCCGAACAGCACGATCACCAGCGAGCAGACGATGGCGAGCACCGGGCGCTCGATGCTGACGTCGGAGAGGCTCATGGAGCGTCTGCCGCCGCCGTCGCGATCTCGACCGCCGCGCCCGGGCGCAGGCGCAGCAGGTTAGAGGTCAGCACGACGTCGCCCGGGCTCAGCCCGCGCAGCACCTCGACGCGGTCGCGCGTGCGCTGGCCGATCTCGACCTCCTGCAGCTGCGCGACGCCGTCGCGGCGCAGGTAGACCGCGTGGCCGGTGGCCGACGGGATGATCGCCTGGGCGGGGATCATGATGCCGGCGTCGCGCTGCTCGACCGGCACCTCGACTGCGGCGAAGGCGCCGGGCAGCAGCACGCCGGACGGGTTCGCCGTGATGCCGCGCACCAGCAGACTGCGCGTCGGCGCGTCGATGGCGGGCTCGATGGCGATCACCGCGCCGCTGAAGTCCTCGGCGTGCCCGGCGACGCGGAAGCGGAACGGCCGGCCGATCGCGATGGCGCCGGCGTAGCGCTCCGGCAGGGTGAAGTCGATCTTGATGCGGCTGGTGTCCTGCAGCGTGGTGAGCAGCGTCTCGGGGGTGATCCAGGCGCCCTCGCTGACCCGCCGCAGGCCGACGCGCGCGGCGAACGGCGCGCGCAGCTCGGTCTTCGCCAGGGTGACGCGCAGCGCCTCGATCTGCGCCTCGACCGTCTGCAGCTCCGCCGCCGCCTGATCGAAGGCCTGCTGGCTGAGCGCTTTCTTGTCGAACGACAACAGCGCGCGCTGGCGGTCGACGGTGCGCGCCGCCAGCCGCCGGCGCACCTCGAGCTCGGCGAGCTGGGCGCGCAGATCGGCGTCGTCGAGCTTGAAGAGCAACGCGCCGGATTCGACCGTGCCGCCTTCGACGACCTCGATGGCGACCAGCCGGCGCGACAGCTCGGCGACGACCTGCACCGACTCGTTGGCCATCAGCGTGCCGACGGTGCGCACGGTGTCGCTCACCGTCCCGGTTT
>JBOHWA010000797.1:0-4344 GCA_050735855.1 Binatia bacterium | reverse complement strand
ACCATGGGCTTCTCGGTCGAGACGCTCGGGTTCTACGCCCTGTTCATCCCCCTGATGGCGGCGCTGGGCTACGACCGCCTGGTCACCGCCTCGATGATCATCCTCGGGGCGTTGACCGGGGTGATGGCCTCGACCGTCAACCCGTTCTCCATCGGCGTGGCCGCCGGCGAGGCCGGCGTCTCGATCGGCGACGGCATCGTGTTGCGGGTCGTCCTCTGGGTCGTGCTGACCGCGATGTCGATCGCATGGGTGCTGCGTTACGCGGCCAAGGTCCGCAAGGACCCGAGTGCGTCGATGGTGGGATGGGACGCGCCCGCCGAAGGCGGCGGCGGCGCCCCTGCCACCGAGCAGACGCCCGGAGGGGCCGAGCAGCCGGCGCCCGGCGCGCAGGACCAGCTGACGAGCACCCAGAAGTGGGTGTTGGTGATTACCGCCCTTGCCTTCGGGTTGATGATCTTCTCGGTCATCCCCTGGTCGAGCGTGCTCGGCGGCAGCACCGCTCCGGCCGACGATTACATACTCCACGCGGTCGTGGGCGCGCAGCCGTTCTGGTTCGAGCTGAACTGGTGGTTCCCGCAGCTGGCCATGCTGTTCATTCTCGCCTCCATCCTGGTGGGGCTGGTGGCGAGGATGGGCGAGAAGGAGACGGTGCGGCTGATCGCCGCCGGCGCGTCGGACATGATGGGGCCCGCCATGGTGGTGCTGCTGGCGGGCGGCGTGTCGGCGATCCTGAACAACACCCAGACCCTGGACACCATCCTCAACTCGATGGAGACACTCGTCCACGGTGCGTCGGCAGGGTTCTTCACGTTCCTGACGGTGCTGGTGAACATCCCGCTCGCCATCCTGATCCCCTCCAGCTCGGGGCACGGGGCGCTGGCGATGCCGCTGCTGGCACCACTCGCCGACTTCGCCGGGGTGGCGCGCGCCACCACGATCACCGCCTGGGTCATGGGCCACGGGCTCGCGCTGCTCGTGGCGCCCACCAGCGTCGTGGTCGTCGCCGGGCTGGCGATTGCCAAGGTCGGCTACGACAAGTACCTGCGCTTCGTCTGGCCGCTATGGCTCGGCCTGTTCATCGCGTCGACGGTCATCATCGGAACCGCCGCGACGTTCGCGTGAGCGCACGGCGCCGGGCGCCGCGCCGAACCGATTCACGCCGCCGGGCTGCCCCGCGTCTCGCCCTCGTCGGGCCGGCGCAGCCGCGGCGGCGGGTGGCAGACGATCTCGACCGCTTGGCGCGAGGCGGGATGGCGAAACGTCAGCTGCGTGGCGTGCAGGTGATAGCCGCAGTCGCCGGGCAGCGGCGCGCGTGTGCCCGCCACCAGCGGCGCGGGCCCGCCGCCCGCCACGTAGAGCGGATCGCCGACCAGCGGGTGTCCGATGGCGGCGGCGTGGATGCGGATCTGTTGCGCTCGACCGGTGACGATGCGGACCTCGAGCAGCGAGCGCGAGTGGACACGGTCCTCGCACAGCAGGCGGAAGGCGCTGCGCGACGGAGCGCCGCCGGCCAATGCGGCATAGAGGTAGCCGGTGGGTGGATAGCTGACGCGACCCACCGGCACGTCGACCTGCTGCTGCGGGGGAAGCCCGACACCCTCGACCAGGGCGCGATAGAGCTTGGTGACGCGGCGCGCGGCGAACGCGGCGGTCAAGGCGCGCAGCGCATCCCTCGTCTTGGCGAACAGCACGATGCCGGACGTCCCGCGCCCGATGCGGTGCACCGGCGACGGCGGTACGTCGCCGTCGAAACGCGCGCGAACGAGTGCCAATAGCGTCCGCTCCAGGCGCTCGCCGCCGGGCAGCACCGGCAGGCCCGCCGGCTTGTCGACCGCGATGATCTGCTCGTCGGCGTACAGCACGGCGAACGTGGTGGGCGTGTCGGGCTCCGTCCAGGGCGCGCGCTCGTAGGTCAGGATCTGGCCGGCGCGCAGGCGGACGTCGCTGGCGACGCACTGGCCGTCGAGGCGCACGGCGCCGCGTACGATGCGATCGAGCCATTGCGCTTGCGTCGAATGGGCATAGCGCTGCGTGTAGAAACCCAGAACGGATTCCCCAGCGGCGTCGCCATCGACCTGGTTGCTGTAGCGATAGCCTTGGTTCACCACACCACCTCACTAGCACAGGCGAGTCGCGCGGCTGAGCCATAGGGTTCGTCGACGTCGCCGATGGACGGTGACTCAGCCCATTGGAGGGCGCCGCTCCGTCGGCGCCGTGCTTGCCGCGAGCAGCATGCCCGGGATCGGCACGGCGCCGAGGGACCGGCGCCCTCCAGGGGGTGAGCGCTACGACCGGGCGCGTCCAACGGACGGGGACGGACCGATCAGCGTCGCGCCGCCGCGCTGTGCGAGGCACAGGACGGTGTGGCCGCAGCGCAGCGCGCGCTGGACCATCCGCGCCTCGCAGGTGAAATCGACGTCAGCGCAATACGACGCGGTCGACCAGGCCGCGCATGCGGGCGATCAGCGTGTCGCGCGATGCCTGCATGCCGCCCGCGACCCAGTCGGCGAGCAGCACCTGGTCGAGGGCGCTGAAGACCTTGGCGAGGAAGCCGGGATCCTCGTCGACGAACACGCCGGCGGCGATGCCGCGCTGCATGAGGTTGGCCTGCAGCGTGTGGATCTCCGCCCAGAGCTGCACCTGGCCCTCGCTGGTCAGCGTCGGCCCGAGCACCCAGGAGGTGCCGAGGCGCAGGTGCATGCGCAGGAAGTTGGGATGGGCGATGAAGTAGTCGATGTAGGCTTCGATCAGGCCAGCCAGCGCGGCGCGCGGGTCGTCGCTGCTGCCGGCGCCGTCGCGCGCCACCTGCAGGAGCTGCTGGCTGCGCTCGTCGAGGATGACGCGAAAGAGCTCATCCTTGCCCGGGAAGATGGCGTAGATGGTGCCCATCGACACCTCGGCCAGGCCGGAGATGTCCTGCAGTTTGGCGTTGGCGAAGCCGCGCTCGGCGAACGCCTGCTCCGCCGCCTCGAGGATGTGCTGGCGGTACAGGTCGTTGCGCGCCTGGCGCGCTTTGCTCTGCAGGGTGCGGTTGGCCACTGCGCGACCCTTATCAGCGAAGAAATCGATTGACAATTCAAATCTACGAATGCTAATTCGGACTTTCGAATTACAACTCTCGCAGCGCGATCCACGCGCCATTCACAAGGAGGCGGTACGATGGAGTTCGGCATTTTCTCGCAGATGCACACTCCGCACGACGACACCGAGCAGTCGCGCTTTCGGCGCGAGATCGAGGTCGCGCAGGCGGTGGACGAGGTCGGCTTCAAGTACGACTGGTCGCCCGAGCACCACTTCCTGAAGCACTATTCGCACCAGCCGGCGCCGGAGGTCTTCCTCACCTGGGTGGCGGCCAAGACCAAGCGCATCCACGTCGGCACCGCGATCACCAACATCACCGCCAAGGTGAACCATCCGGCGCGCGTCGCCGAGCGCATCGCGACGCTCGACCATCTCTCCGAGGGCCGCGTCGAGTTCGGCACCGGGCGCGGCTCGTCGTCGGCCGAGTGGGCCGGCTTCGACATTCCCAGCGCCGCCGAGACCAAGCCGATGTGGCGCGAGTCGCTCGAGCAGATCCCGCGCATGTGGGCCGACGAGCCGTATGAATTCCAGGGCACGTACTTCAAGATGCCGAAGCGCGACGTGCTGCCGAAACCGTACTCGAAGCCGCATCCGCCGATGTGGGTCGCCTGCTCGAGCCCGCAGACCTTCACCGAAGCCGGCGAGCTCGGCCTCGGCGCGCTGTGCTTCACCTTCGGCACACCGGCGCAGATCGAGCCGCTGGTGAAGGCCTACAAGGACGCGATCAAGCGCTGCACCAGGCCGGTCGGCGGTTTCATCAACGACAACATCGCGGTCACCACCAACATGTACTGCCTGCCCGACGGCGACGAGGCGCGCGCCCTCTTCTGCACGGCGAAGACCGAGGAATTCTCGCAGCTCTTCTTCACCTGGCTCGACTCGATCCCGCGCCCGCCGGGCTTCCCGAAGGACGGCCCGATGCCGAAGCTGCCGCCGTCGACCCCGGCCGATCTCAAGGCGGGCCTCGCCGTCGGCGGCCGTCAGGTCGGCGCGCCGGAAGAGCTCGCCGCGGTGATCAAGCTGTATGACGACATCGGCGTCGACCAGCTGATCTACTCGCCGCTCACCATGACGATGGACCAGAAGCACGTCCTGCGCTCGATCGAGACCTTCGGCAAGCACGTCCTGCCGCTGTTCGACAAGGATCCGATGCACAGCACGACGCGTATGCGCGAGGCGGCGCTGAAGAAGCGCCAGGCGGCGTAGATTGGAGGGCGCCGGGCCCTCGGCGCCGGGGGTGGGGAGGCCGGGTCACCCAACCCC
>JBOHWA010000796.1:0-4522 GCA_050735855.1 Binatia bacterium | reverse complement strand
GCTGGTGCGGACCTGCCTGCGGGCGGTCGACGATCGGATGCTGCGCCAGCTGGTCGGCCCGCACGGCAGCGAGCTGACCGCGCTGCTGGCGCCGTTGCGCAGCCCGCGGCCGGACGGTCTGCCGGCGAGCGAGTCGCCCGCCGCGCGCTTCCGTCTCTTCAACGCCATCGCGCACTTCCTCGATGCCTACGCGCAGGCTGCGCCCCTGGTGATGATCCTCGACGACCTCCATTGGGCTGACCCGTCCTCGCTCCTCCTGCTGCGCTTTTTCACCCAGGAGCAGCGCCAGCGCCGCATCCTGATGATCGGCCTCTACCGGGCCCCCGGTGTGCCACCGAACCGGGCCCTGGCCGAGACGCTGATCGAAGCGAGCCGCGAGCCCGGCACGGAGCGCATGACGCTCGGCAGCTTCAGCCCGGCCGAAACCGCGGCCCTGCTGACGGCAGCCCTCGGTGGACAGTCGGATGCCGGCCTGGCCGACGACCTGCAGCAGTGGACCGGGGGCAACCCGCTCTTCCTCACCGAATGCCTGCGCCAGCTGTCCGGTGCCGCGGCTCCCGCCGGCCAGCTCCCCCTTCCCACCGAGCTGCGCGTGATGATCGAGCAGCGCCTCGACGGGCTCTCGGTCGCCGATCGCCAGGTGTTGCGCCTGGCGGGAACGCTGGGCGCCGACTTCCACCCGGACGCGCTCCTCGCCTTGTTGCACGAGGCGGACGCGACCCCCGCGGACACGGGGCGCGAGCAGCCGGCAGCGGCGATCGGCGCGGCCGAGCAGCTCGGGCTGTTGCGGCCCGGCGCCCAGCCGGGCGGCTACTCATTCGCGCACGGGGTGGTGCGAGCCGTGCTGTGTGGCGAGCTGCCGATGCCGCGGCGCGGCGCAACACCGCGCCCACCGGCAGCGGAGCCGCCCGCGCTCGTGGTGCCGGGCGCGAGCGCGGGCGGGCCACGCGCCGACACGCCGTCCGTCTTCCGCAAGGAGGGCGAGTACTGGACGATCGAGTTCGCCGCCACGACCTGCCGCATCCGCGACACCAAGGGGCTGGCGTACATTGCCTTGCTGTTGCGCCACCCGGGAAAGTCGCTGCACGTCAGCGAGCTGGTGCACCTGGGCGACGCGGCGGGGGCGAGCGATCGCGGCGCGCGCGACGATCCATCGGCCCCGGCGCGGCTCGGCCTCGGCGACGCAGGCGTGGTGCTCGACGCGCAGGCCAAGGCCGAATACCGCCGCCGGCTCGCCGAGCTGCAGGCCGAGCTCGAGGAAGCCGTCTCGTTCCGCGACACCGGGCGCGCCGAACGAGCCCGGCGCGAGATCGACTTCCTGAGCCAGGAGCTGACCGCGGCAGTCGGCCTGGGTGGCCGCGACCGCCGTGCCGGCTCGGATGTGGAGCGGGCCCGCATCAACGTGACGCGCTCGATCGCGCGCGCGCTGGAGAAGCTCGACCCGAACCATCCCGTGCTGGTCGGCTACCTGAGCCGCACCATCAAGACGGGCACGTTCTGCGTCTATACCCCGGACGCGACGGTGGCCGCGGATTGGGAACTCTGACCGCGCGACTCAGTGCGCGCAGCCCGGCGGCGCGGCGGCGGTCTTGGCCTGGAACAGGCCTGCCTCGTCGTCGACGCTGGGTCGATCCGCCAGCACGGTGCCGCCGAACCGGCTGCAGAACTTCAACCCGCCGTTGCCGGCGCCGCTGCGCAGGCTGACCTGCACGCTGCCCTGCGCCGCTTCATTGAGGGTGAAGGCGACGGCGGTGCCGCGACACGACGCCTTCAACGCGCGGCCCGGCTTGATGAACGCGAGCTTGCACGGGCCGAGCAGGCGGGCGGAGTCGCGATACTTGTAGCCCTTGGCGCCGGCCGGAGTCCCGATCCCCACCCAGCCGGCAGCCGGCAGGTCGACGGTGGCGCGCTCGCCGGTGGCCTCGTTGAACAGCTCCAGCCGCGCGCCGCCGATGGTGGGATTCTGTTCGCTGCCGGCGGGGGCCGCGATGCCGGCGTCCTTGAGCAACACCAGGAGCGTCCGCTCATCCCCGGCGGGATTGTCCTTGAGCACCAGCTTGGTGCCCGCGACCAGCACCGCTGTGAGCCCACAGTCGGCTTCGCAGCCGTCGCCGCCGGTGGTGTTGCCGTCGTCGCACTCTTCGCCGTCCTCGACCACCGTGTCGCCGCAGGTCTGCGCATCGCAGGCGTCGCCGACGCCATCCGTGTCGAGGTCGAGCTGCTCGATGTTGGCGACCAGCGGGCAGTTGTCGATCACGTCCGGCAGCTCGTCGAGGTCGGCATCGTCCGCCGTGGCGCGCACCAGTTCTGGCAGGCACTCGGCGCCCGGCGGGCAGTCGAGGCCGCTGGCGCAGACGCCATGCTGGCGGCGGCACAGGCTGCCGGCACAGAACTCACCCGGCTCGCACTGCGTGGACGAGGCACACATCACGGCCAGATTCTCCGTACAGCGCCCGGCGCCGGTGAACACCGCCGACCCACCGCCCTGCTCGGTGAGCGGGTCCATCAGCCGCTGGAAGTCCTCGCCGCTCTGGCTGCAGGTCGCCGGCGCCGTGCAATCGTCGGTGCTGCGGCAGTCGTTCTCGATCGTCTGGCAGGTCCCCTGACCCGGCGCGCCGAGGATCGGCTGACAGAACTGCTGGGCGAAGACACAGCCGGCGTTGTTGACCGGGTTGCACGGCGTGCCGAGATTGCGGCTGCACCCGCCGGGCGGCACGAAGCACTCGCCGCCAGCACAGGCCTCCGGGCCGGCGCAGGCCGCGGCGGAGTTGGTGCAGATGCCGGCGCTGGCGGCGGCGAGCGTGTGGCAGGCGGCGGCCGCGCTGCCGTAGTGGCACGCCTGGCGCACGTTCAGCACCTGCAGCACGAGGTCTCCTTCATCCCCATCCCCGTTCAGATCCTCGCCCTGCTCGGCTTCGAGGGTGAGAAAGGTGACCGTGTCGCCGCGGACGCGGTACGGCACGCGCGGGTCGCAGGCTTCGAGGCGGCAGGGCGTCACCGCCTGACCGCTGTTGAGCAGCAGGCCGGCGGCGGCGTCGTAGACCTGCAGGACGCCGTCGTCGGCGTCGCCGTCCTGGTTGAGATCCCACCCCGCTTGCTGCACCTCCCGACTGCGGAAGGCGATCAGCCCCGAGCTGCCCATGACCAGCTCCTCGGCGGCCTGGCCGACGTTGCTGCGGATCGTGGTCGCGGCGTCGTAGACTTGGACGACGCGATCGGTCTCATCGCCATCGTCGTTGAGGTCGCCGTTCCCCTGCGCCGACTCGGGGGTCAGGAACGCGACGCGCTGGCCGGCGAGCGCCAGCGTGTCCGCCGCCTGGCCGACGTTGACCCAGCCGCCGCCGGCGACGGGGTACATCTGCACCACCGTGTCGACAGCATCCGAGTCGTCGTTGAGATCGCCGGCTCCCTGGGCAGCCTCCGACGTCAGCGCCGCGACCCACGTGGCGGAGAGCGCGACGGCGGTCGCCGCGCGTTCGAGGTTCTGCACCAGGCCGCCGTTCCACAGGTGGACGACGTCATCGGTGGCGTCGCCGTCGCCGTTGAGGTCGGGATGGCCACCGATCAAAGGCCCGCCGGGACAGCTGGCGAGGGCCGGCGCCGGGCCGGCCGCCTCCGGCCGCAGGAAGGCCGCGGCCCCCGCTGTCACGGCGACGCGCGTCGCCGGGCACAGATCGCTCACCGGGCTCGGTGGGCCGACGCTCGCATCGAGCACGCGCAGGATCGTATCGCCGGCGCTGCCATCGCCGCTCAGGTCGCCGGAGCCGGCGGCCGGGCCGCGGACGAAGATGTCGAACTGGCCGTTGGTGTCGCCGGCGACCAGATTCGTCGCGCTGGACTCGAAGGCCACCGTGCTGCCGTCGGCGGAGATCTGCGGCGGGGGAACCTCGTGGCCGTTGGCCGGTCCGCCGAGCGGATCCACGTGGAGCCGCGCCGTCAGCCGGGTGAGGCGGTCGTGCAGGTAGGCGCCTTTGCCCATCGAGTCGTCGCCGGCGACCATATTCCCGCCCGAGCTGTCGAAGACGACCAGGCGGCCGTCGGCCGAGACGGTCGGGCTGCCGCTGTGATCGCCGCTGACGCGGCCGGCGGGCGTCAGGCTGAGCGCGGTCACCTGGCGCGTCGGCCGGTCGTAGGCAAAGATATCGTCGAAGTTGTTGGTATCGCCGGCGATCAGGTTACTCGCGTGGCTGACGAAGACGATGGTGCCGCCGTCGGCGGAGATGCGCGGCTCGAAGCTGCGGTCGTTGGCCTCGCCGCCGGCCGAATCGACGCTGACACGGATCGTGGCGCTGGTGCCGGGCTCGTCGAAGACGCCGTCCGCGTCGACGTCGCGGTCGCGCAGGAAGATGTCGGTCACGCCGTTGGCATCGCCGGACCCGAGGCAGTTGCCGGGGATGAGATCGCAGGCGTCGCTCTGAAAGGCGACGAAGCGCCCATCGGCCGAGGTTGTCGACGAGGAGCTCGGGCCGTTGGCGTCGAGGCCGTCGGCGTCGACGCTGACCCGCACCGTGGCGCGCGCGCC
>JBOHWA010000795.1:0-3767 GCA_050735855.1 Binatia bacterium | reverse complement strand
CCGCCAGGCCGGGGTCGCCCGCCACCGCGCCGGCGGCGCCGAGCGTCTGGGTGAGCACCAGCAGCCCCCAGGCCGCGATGGCCGGGAAGAGGCCGAAGGCGACCGCGGGCGCGTGCGCCGGCGGCGTCGCCTGGAAGGCCTGCGCGGTGATGACGATGCCGATCCACAGCACGATCGCCATGCCCGCCTCCATCGGGATCAGGGCGTTGATCAGGTCGGTGAGCCCGGCGAGGGCGATGACGGCGAAGAAAATGCCGTTCAGGACCGAGTAGCCGGAGCGCGCGCCGAGTCCCTTCCAGCCCGGGTGGCCGATGTAGATCGTGGTGGGGAAGCACGAGCCGAAGCAGGCGGCGACCACCGAGCCGAGGCCGTTGACGGTCAGCGACGGCAGCGTCGGGTAGCGGTCGCCGGCGGCATCGGCCGACTCGATGTTCTGCAGCGAGCCGAGGATGTTGAACAACCCCATCGGCAGCACGACCGGGATGAGGTACTGGCGCAGCAGCGGATGGCTGAGCCCGGCGAGCATGTCGCCGATCGCCGGCACCGGCCAGTAGAAGCCGACCGTGCCGGCCGCGGCAGAGAGCCGCGCCGCGCTCACCGGCGCCGGCGCGCCGAGCCCGGCGAGCAGCCAGGCGGCGCCGCTGCCGAAGAACAGCGCCCAGGCGCCGCCCGGAATGCGCCACGGCAGCCGGGTGTGGGAGAAGTAGGTGGTGAGGATGACGCCGAGCGGCAGCAGCGCGACCAGCGGCGCGGCGAACGTCTTGATGGCGAAGTCGATGGCGATGAAGCTGATCGCGATGCCGGCCAGCGTCGACAGCAGCGCGGCGCGCGGCGTCGCCTGCCGCACGCGCTCGGCCACCAGCGCGCCGAGCAGCTCGAGCACGCCGGCGAGCAGGCAGGCCGCCAGGCCGAGCTGCCAGGCGAGGCGCGCCGCCTCCTCCGGCCCGGCGCCGTCGGCCTGCGCCGCCAGCTTGACCGGCAGCATGACCAGGAACACGTAGGCGAAGAGCGACACGGTGTTGATCCCGTAGGGCAGCGCGGTGACGTCGCGCCGCGCGCTCGCCGCCGACAGGCGCTGCGCCTGCAAGGCGTAGAAGAAGTTGCCGACGACGATCGACAGCGCCGCGCCGGGCAGCACCTCGCGCAGCACCAGGTCGAGCGGAAACCCCAACACCTGCGTGCACAGGCCGAGGATCAGCAGGAACTGGATGAGGTTGTCGATCGCCAGGCCGAAGAAGCCGTCGACGTCTCCTCGTGTGAACAGCGGCTGTGCCTGTCCGCGGGGGTCCATCATGTCGCTCGTTGTGCGTCTCGCGTCGGGCGTTGTGCGTTCGGACGGCGGGGCCGGGAGGCGGAACGCCGAACGCCCGGCTCAACGTTCATAGGAGCCGGAACGCCGCATACGTCTGATGGAAGCCCTTGAGCGACAGCTCGCCGGCGGGCTCGACCGCGTGGTGGTGGCCGAGCTCGGATTGCACGCGGGCGGAGAGCAGGATCTCGCCCGGCGCGGCGGCGTCGCTCAGGCGGGCGGCGAGGTTGGTGGTGTTGCCGATGACGCTGTAGTCGCGGCGGCCCTCGTAGCCGACGAAACCGCAGGTGGCGTAGCCGGTGTGGACGCCGATGCCGATGTGGATCTGATAGCCTTTGCGCAGCCAGTTCTGGCGCAGGCGCTCGACGTCGCTGCGCATCGCCCGCGCCATCGACACGGCGCGCTCGGCGTGGTCGGGCTGGTCGACCGGGTCGTTGAAGAACACCATGAAGCCGTCGCCGGCGAAGTGCTCGAGCGTGCCGGCCTGCTCGGCGATGCGCTGGCCGACGGCGGCGTGGTACTCGTTCAGCGTCGCCATCACCTCCTCCGGCTCGACGCCGTCGGAGAAGGCGGTGAAGCCGCGCAGGTCGGCGAACACCACGGTGACGATCTTGCGCTGGCTGCGCAGCTCGGCGGCGCCGCCCTGGGCCATCACCTGGTCGATGATCTGCGGCGGGAAGAAGCGCTTCAGGTCGGCGAACTCGCGCTCGCGGGCGCGCAGCTTCTCGGTGGCGACGACGCGCATCAACGCCTGCACCGCCTGTTGCGCGGCGCTGGAGAGGGCATCGATCTCGGCCCCTTCGTAGACGTCGCCGGTGGCGCGCGGCCCGACCGCCAGGGCGCCGATGACGCGCTGCTCGTGCTCGAGCGGCAGCAGCAGCTCGGCGCCGAGGCGCTCGAAGCCGGCGTGGCACTCGCGCATGACGTTGGCGTACTGCGGCTCGACCGCGATGCGGTCGCGCAGGATCTCCTTGCGCGTCGCCCGCATGAGCAGCAGCAACGGCTCGTCGGCCAGCGCCCCGCCGTCCGCCGGGCGCGGCCCGTTGGTGGCGCGCACGTGCTCGACGCCGCCGGGCTCGCTGGCGAACACGACGGCGACGCTCTGCGTCGCGTCGCACAGCCGGCCGGGGGTCTCGGCCAGCACGTCGAGCACGCCGTCGACCGTCTGCGCCGCCGCCAGCTCGCCGCCCGCCGCGCGCAGCAGCTCGGGGAAGCGCGCGCGCTGCGGGTAGAGGCGGCGGTTGAGGCGCGCCTCGAAGCGCGGCCAGACGTAGAGCAGCGGGAAGAGCAGCACCGCGACCGCGTACGGCCGCACCCAGATGAGCAGCAGCGCGATGACGGTCAGGATGCCGACGGCGCCCGCATAGAGCACCGCGCGGCGCACGGCGATGCGGGCGTTGAGCAACTCCTGGCGCACGGTGACGCGGCCCAGCGCCAGGACGAAGACCGCCAGCGGCCACATCAGGAATCGGTTGTCGATCGGCAGCGCGCCGAACGCCTCGCGCGTGAACTGCACGATGCCGAACGGCGTCAGCCCGATCACCGCGCCGCCGAGCAGGATCCGGCCGCGTTGGGCGACCAGCGGGTCCTGGCTGTGCAGGGCCATCTGCAGCGAGCGACCGATGAAGGTGGCGATCGACACCAGCGTCATCGCCGAGCCGATGCCGCGCGTGTAGGCGAAGACGCCGTCGAAACCGCGCGACCAGCCGAGCAGGTTGACGCCGGCATTGGCCGCGCCCAGTCCGTAGATGACCCACACGGTCGCCGGCTGCAGCAGCACGCGGTGCACGACCGGAAAGGCGAGCGCCGCGTGCAGCGGCACGAAGGGGAGAAAACCGACGACGATGAGAAAGTAGATCGCCGCGAGGCGATGCTCGTAGGGGATGAACGTCGTCAGCAGCGCGCCGCCGGCGAAGCTGGCGAGCGACAGCTGCGCCCAGCTGCCGATCTCGTATGGACGCAGCGCGAAGGCGGCGACGCCGACGATGATCCACAGCAGGCCGATCACGTCGCTGCCCCCCTGGGTGAAGAGGAAGTCGTGCGTCGTCCAGGCCGTGACCGGGATGATCAGCTCGCGCTCGTCGCCGGTCGGGGTCAGGATCGTCAGCCGGTTCGTCGCGCCGATCTCGCGCCGCACCCAGGGCACCAGGGCGCGCATCGAGGCCCCCTCGTGCACCGCGATGTCGTTGATGCGCAGCGCCTGACCGCCGCCCCGCAGCCCCGACTCCGAGGCGTCGCGCCGCGTCGGCGAGACATAGCTCTCGTCCATCATGAAGCCGACGTTGGGCTGGCCATAGCGCTCGAGCTTGTCGACCACCGCCAGCCCGAGACCGAGCAGCGCCAGCCCGACCAACAGCGCGAAGACGCTCTTCTGCCCCACGGTCCCATCGCGCACGCGCATGCCGGCGCCATATCACGCCGTCCTGGCCGCTTGGAGGGCGCCGGGCCCTCGGCGCCG
>JBOHWA010000794.1:0-5591 GCA_050735855.1 Binatia bacterium | reverse complement strand
GACGACGACCGGGGCGCGCGGCGCGGCGGCGGGCGCGGGCGCGACGGCCTGCTGCAGCGGCCCGCGCAGCGCGAACAGCACGGCGCCGATGGCGGCGAAGTGGACGACGCGATGGCGCACCGCGCGCCGCAGCAGGGTTGGACCGGTCATCGATCGTTGGCCCGCGGGCTGTACCAGATCGGCGACGTCCAGGCGCGCTGCTGCACGGTCTTCGGCACGAGGTCGCTGCAGCACTGCTGATACTCGAACTGGGTGTAGGTGGCGGGCGGTGTGCACACGCCGCCGTCGCACGTGTCGCTGCTGTCGCAGCCGCGGCCGTTCACGTCGGGGTCGGTGGAGCTGCAGAGGCCCATCGGCACCTCGCAGTCGACGCCGCGCGCGTTGCAGTAGTTCTGGTTCCACCGACAGCTCGGGTTCTCGAGCACGCGCGCGTAGTAGAAGGCGTGCTGGCTCGGATCGAATTCCGCATCGCTCCACACCGCGCACAGGGTTGGCGCGCCGCTGCCGGTCAGGGCGCAGGTCTGCAGATCGACGCCGGCGCCGTTGTCGGCTTCGCCGGCGACGTCGTACACCTGATCGTGTGTGGTGCCGGCGCCGTCCACCCAGCCTTTGACGATCTGGATGCGCTGCAGCGGCGTGCCGCTGTGGCCCGGCCAGCCGGGGTCCATCATGGCGTTGACCGCGAACCGCGGCGGCCCGTCCCCGGCGCCGCTGAGGCATTCCCCGCTGGCGTCGGGCGCGCCGCTCAGGCAGCCGCCCATCGGCACGCCGTCGGCGTAGCCGCGGGCGGCGAAGTTGCCCGCCTCGCACAGGTCGGCGGGCAGGTCGAAGCCGCCGAAGAAACGCACGATCGGCCGCGTGCCGCTGGTGGCGTAGGTCTCGCGGCGTTGCAGCGCGGTGAAGATCGAATCGCGCGAGTTCTCTTCGGCCCAGGCGACGGTCAGCGCGCCGCCGTTGGTCTCGTAGCCGAGGAAGAACTTCTCGTTCAGGCTCTCGGCGGAGACGGCGAAGCTCTGGATGCCGTGCGCGCCGCGCAGGGCGTAGTCGGTCTCCTCGCTCTGGCCCGGCGTGCCGTTGTGGTTGTCGAGGCCGCCGACGAAGCCGAGCCGGAACGGGTTGATGCCGGTCTCGGCCTCGTAGCGGATGCCGCTCTTCAGCGTCTCGCGCACATAGGCGCGCGGCGGCAGCCAGGTCGTGTCCTGCTGATCCGGCGGCACGTAGGCGCCGTTGAGGCGCGAGAAGCCCATGTTTTCGAAGTCGCACAGCTCGTCGGGCGCGTTCGGATCCTCGCTCCAGTAGGTGCCGGTGACCGGCGAGTAGCGGCACTCCGACTGTCCTTTGATCTGCATCAGCTCGACCAGCGGCTCGAGGTCGTGGCGGATCTGTGCCGCATCGAGCGACTCGGGGATGACGAACATGCTGCCGCGGCTCATGTTGGAGTTGTGCGGGATGGAGAGGACGTCGCAGCGCGGATGGGCGGGGTTCTCCCGGCATTGCTGGCGCAACCGGCTGAGCATCTGCGCCGGCGAGGCGACCTGCCCCTTCATGTTGCAGTCGGTGCCGGCGCCGCACGCCAGCGGGGCTTCGACGTTGCTCAGCGGGCTGTCGATCACGTCGTCGTTGCGGAAGATGATGTTGCGGTGCAGGTTGTCGCCGCCTTCGTTGCCGACGAAGTCGCTGACGCAGGTCTGCTTCTCCGTCACCTTCGGGTCGAGGAAGCCGGGGCAATCGCGCGACGGCTGGTTCGTTCCCTGCTCATCCCAGCACGGAAGGAGGTCGGTGCTGCAGCGACCGTCGTTCGCCATGGCGGTGTACTCGTAGGCGATCAACGAGGTGAAGGTGCAGCTCGCGGTGCGGTCGTAGGCCTCCTCGGCGGCCTCGATGATCTTGCCCCACACCAGCTGCGCCTGCTGGGTGCAGCGCGCGCCGTCGGGGCCGCAGATGCCGGGCGGTCGCGTCGGGTTCTGGGCGAGGTTCTCGAACGCGGCGAAGACGCCAGCGACCGGGCTGGAGCGCAGCCGCGAGGCGCCGAGGCGGGCGTCCGAGCAGAGCGCGGCGTTGTACCCATCGGGGACGCAGAGGCTGCCGCTGCACACCTGGCCTTCGATGCTGCAGTCGTCGTCCGCGCTGCACGGCTCGGTGCCTTCGAAGAGGCAGATGTTGTTTTCGCCGAATTGTTCCGAGTGATCGGTGACCGCGGCGAAGTCGAGGGCGCGGCCGGGCGGCAGCTGGGCGATGCGCGTCGCCGAGTACTGACAGATCTCGCCCGGCATGCAGTAGGGGAACTCGGTGACCTGCTCGGGCGCGGTCGAGCCGGGGGTCGGTGTGCCGCTGCGCGTGTCGGCCCACGGCGGCAGGCCGACGGCGTCGCCCTTGGCGTAGCGGTAGGCGTCGGGCGGCAGATTGCGGGTGTCGAGGATGGCGGCGTCGAAGGAGTAGGCGGTGTGCAGGTGGGTCTCGCCGAAGAACGGCTGCTTGAGCGGGTCGAAGTGATCGCAGCGCGCGCGGCATTCGGTGCGCTCGAACGGCAGCGCGCCCGGGGTGATCGTACACAGCGGTCCGGCGGTCGGCGTTGCGGCCGGCATCGTCGGCGTGGCGACCGCTGCGGTCGGGCTGGCTGGGCGTTGCGACGCAGTCGGTGACGCGGGCGCCGCTTGCGTCGCGGACGGGCTCGCCGCGACCGCCGTCACGGTGGGCGTGCGCGGCGGCGTCGTTGGCGTCGGCGATGGTGGCGAACTGCTGTCCGAGTCGCCACAGCCGGAGGTACCGAGCAGCCCCGCGAAGGCTATCGACAGGATCCCCTTCCAAGTGCTCCGCCGCATATCTGCCTCCCATGCGCAGCAGGCGTCGCGAACAGGCGATCCGTCGACGCTGACCGCGGTTCATGCCCCAGCCATGGCAAGCCCTTATCGAAATCGTCGCCCGCATGTAACCGTTGGCGCGGCGTGGACGTGGCAGCGAGTGGTAGACAAACCGCCCGAAATCTAGCTTCTTCCCCCTATGCTAAGGAATGCGGGTCGAGGCGTACTGCTCCTTCTCTTGCTGGCATCGTGTTCGACTCGCGGAGACCAAGGTTCTCTTGCAGAGCTGGCATCCTCGAACCAGGGGAGACTCAACAGCTTGTCCCTCGGCATGACTCGAGAGCAGGTTCTCACGCACATGGGAGCCGGCACCGCAGCGACTCGAGACGGGATCGTCAACAACCCGTGGACAGTTGAAGCGTTTACGAACGGAAGGGGGGTGCAATACGAAGTGCTCTACTACGTCACACGAAAGAATCCGCCCTTCACGCCGGTGAGGAAGTCGCTCACCACGCCCATCGTATTGCAGGACGGCAGGGTCATCGGTTGGGGCACTGAAGCGCTGAACCGAATCGGCACAGGCACGCCTGCGCAGTAACCGCCGTCTGTGCTGAGCGCGGCACCCAGCAATCGACCCCATGCCTCAGAAGCGCGATCCCAGTCTCATCCCGCTCTCGCACGACCACCATCAGGGGCTCGTGCGGGTGCTGCAGATTCGGCTGGCGGTGCGGGCGGGGCAGGGCTTGGACGACGAGGTGGCGGCGACGCGTGCGTTCTGGGCGCGCGACCTCGCGCCACACTTCGAGGCGGAAGAGGCGGCGGTGTTTCCGCTGATGCGGGCGCTGCCTGACGCCGCTGACCTGGTGCTGCGGCTGGTGGACGAGCACCGCCGGTTGCGCGAGATGGCGGGCCGGCTCGAGGCGACGGCGCACAGCCTGGGCGGGTTCGCGGATCTGCTCGAGGCGCACATCCGGCTCGAAGAGCGCGATCTGTTCGTGCGCTATCAGGCGCACGTGCCGGCGGCGGCGCGCGGTGCGGTGGAGGCGGAGGTGCGGCGGATCCTGAATCGGCCGGACGATACGGTACAGGCGTGCGAGGTGCCGCGGCGGGGGTGAGTGGGAGTGGACGAGGCCGCGTCGGGCGATCGAAACGGGATTGCCGGCTTTGCCAAACGCGGAGAGCCAACAACGGATTACACGGATTGAGCGGATTTCACGCAGCAGGACTCAGAAATCTGCTCTATCCGTGTAATCCGTTGTTCTCACTGATTGCTTGGGCAAGGCCGGGTTTGTCGTCTCGCAGCGGCGCCGCGCCTCTTGCACGCTCGGGGCGCGGCTGCGCAGCCCGTGGCGGGCGAGCTCGGTCTGGACGAACCAGCCGATCCAGCAGTGCGCGTAGGCGCTGGGGTGGACGGCGTCCCAGAAGAAGATGCGGGCGACCTCGGGGCAGATCTCGTGCGGGTCGCGGCTGCCGAGGTAGCCGCCGCGGTAGCAGCGGTCCTGCACGCCCACGGCGCCCTGCGCGTCCTGCAGCGTGCGGGCGAGCGACGCCAGGTCGAAGCCGTAGTCAAAGCGCTGGGCCCGATCGCGCAGCGCACGGCTCGCGATCATGCTGGCGAACATGCGCGCGGCGTCGGCGTCGGCGACGGTCGCATCGGGCAGCGCTGTCGCGAGCTGGGCGAGCGCGCGGCGCAGCGCGGCGTTGTGCGCGGCGGTGAGCGCCGACAGCTTGCGCGACAGCTGGGCGCGGCGGGCGTCCTCGCCGCGGACGCCGCGCGGCTGGTAGCTGGTGTTGTGCAGCACCAGGGGCATGCGGCCGAGGTCGGGCAGCGTCGCCACCATGAAGTGCCGCGCGCCGGCGGCGTGCAGGCGGCGCACCTGATCGACGGTGGCCGCGACGACCGTGTCGACCGCCTCGCGATAGCCGGCCGCGCCGCTCGGGCTGTCGAGCAGCGTGGCGATATCGCCGCCGAACGGCTCTTTCGACAGGTAGTCGTTGGCGCCGGCCCAGAGGACGAAGAGGGTCTCGCGCGGGCGGCGCAGCGCGCCGCCGGCGAGGTCGCGGCGGATGTAGTCGTCGATGTAACGATCGATGCTGCCGGTGACGACGCGCTGGCCGCCGGCCTGGATGGCGGCGAGGACATCGACGGCTGGGATGTCGTCGAGCGGGGCGGAGACGGCGCCGCCGAAGGAGTGATTCTGCACCGCGAGGTCGGTGTCGCGGGCGAGCCGGTCGACCCAGTTGGGTCCGTTGGCGAAGCGGCCGAGCCAATAGGGCGCCGCCGGAAAGACCTCGAGCCGCTGCTTGAGATTGCCGGAGTCGCTCAGGCTGTCGCCGAACAGCACCAGGCGCGTGATGCGCGGGCCACCGGGTTGCGGCGGGAAAGCCATGGTCACGGGGACGTCCTCGCCCTCGCGCGCGGCGAAGACTTCGTAAACGCTGGCCGCGCCGCCGTGCTGCGCGCGCACGGTGGCGGCGCAGGCGTCGTTCACCGCGCGCCAGGACGGCGGCAGCGCCACCGTGCTAGCGGAATCGTCCACCGCACGGAGCGCATCGACGCGCAGGAAGCCGTCCTCGAGCCCACCGTCGACCAGCAGGCGGCGCCCGCCGGTCTCGCGGGCCCAGGTGCGGCCGATGGTCGGCGCTTCGATCGTCGCGGCGGCGCGGGCGGGAATCTCCCACGCACAGCGCACGCCCCACGCCGGTGCGGCGTCAGGCTGCGGGCGCGGCTTGTGGAACAGGACGCCGCAGCCGGAGAGCACCGCGAACAGCAGCAGCGCTCCGTGTAGG
>JBOHWA010000793.1:0-1934 GCA_050735855.1 Binatia bacterium | reverse complement strand
GCCCAGCGCCGGCCGGTCGGTCCGGCGCCCCAGATCTGCAGCGGCGTGCCGCGCGTCACCGCGGCGGGGAAGTGCTCGATCTTGGTGGCGAGGAAGCGCCGGCGGTGGTAGCGGCGGTCGACGCGGCTCAGCCGGCGCGGCGAGTCGCGCCAGCGCAGCAGCACCTCGGGGACCTTGGCGGCGCGATGGCCGTGCAACAGCAGGCGCAGCCAGAGATCGTAGTCCTCGGGACCATCGAAGGCGCGATAGCCGCCCGCCTCGACCAGCGCCTGCCGCCGCAGCATGGCGCTCGGGTGGGCGATCGGCGATTCGACGAAGAGCGCATCGCGGATCGCCTCGGGGGTGCACAGGCCGTTGAGCCACGCCTGGTAGCGGCGCATGCCGTCGCCGAGCGCGGCGGCCGGGAAACACTCGACCAGGCAGCTCGCCACGCTCAACCCGGCATCGTCATGCAGCAGCTGCCACTGGCGCTCGAGCCGGCGCGGGTGGGCCAGGTCGTCGGCATCCATGCGTGCGATCAACCCGGCGCGCGCCGCCTCGACGCCGTGATTCAGCGCCTGCACCAGGCCGCCGTCGGCCCGCAGGACGCGGAAGCGCGCGTCGCGCGCCGCCGCGGCGGCGGCGATGGCCGGCGAGGCATCCTGCGAGCCGTTGTCGACCAACAGGCATTCGAAGTCGGCCAGCGACTGCGCCGCCAGGCTGTGCAGCGCGTCGGCCAGGGTCGCCGCGGCGTCGCGCAGCGGCAGGACGACGCTGACCCGCGGGGTGGCGGTCACGCGGCCGGCTCGACGCGCACCAGGTCGAGCGTCACGGCGCCGATGAAGATCTCGCTGCGGATGCGCAGCAAGGTGCGCAGCGGGTCGTCGGCGACCCAGATCGTCGCCTGGCGCAGGCGCTGATCGCGCTCGGCGCTGGTGCCGAGCTTGTAGACCGTCGGCTCGATGCGCAGGGCGCTGAAGTGCCCGGCAGGGACGTCGATCGCCTCGAGCCCCTTGACCGCCAGCTCGACGCGGTAGCGCGATTCGCCGGTCCAGATGTCGTAGCGGATCGTGTCGCCGGACTTCGCGCCGCTCAGCCGGGCGCGGAAGACCGCGGTGATCGGATCGACCAGATCGGGGCCGTCGACCGCCAGCTCGCGGCGGCGGGTGCCCTTGATGTACACGCTGCGCGCGTTCTGCGCCTCGGCGTCGAAGTCGATCCAGGTCAGATACGGCTTGCCGGCCATCTGGCGGTCGTAGACGAAGTGCAACGGGGTCAGGCCGTCGGCGAGAAAGGTCGAGCGCGCCGTGCCGCGGAAGGTCCAGAACAGGTCGACGAAGGCGTTGGTGCGGGCATTCGCTTCGACGACGACCCCCGGGTGCCCGGCGAGGTCGGCGGGCTGGATCGCCACCGTCGCGCCGGCCGCGGGGATGCCATTCCAGGCGACACGATATTCGAGCCGGCGGGGATGCTCGGGGAGCGCTGCCGGGGCGCGGGCGGCGATCGCGGCGATCGCCAGCGCCAGCGCGAGGATCGTTCGTCGGCCGGTGCTGGCGCGCCGGCGCAGGGGCTCAGGCCTTGCGTTGGTCGTCGACCGATTCCTTTGCATCGTCCTCGGGCTCGCCGCCCTTGTGCTCGAGCGCCTTGCGGAAGTCGCGGATGCCGCGGCCCAGCGCGCCGCCGATCTCCGGCAGCTTGCCGGGGCCGAAGATGAGCAGGGCGACGGCCAGGATCAGCAACAGCTCAGGCGCTCCGAGTCCAAACATGGTGGCAGACCTCCGAACTCGAACCGTAGCACGGCCCCCGCGCCCCTGCGACCACATACCGCGTGCCGTAGTGGGTCAGTTTGAATCCGGCGCACATCCCTCGTGTACCGCCTTCTCGGCACCGTCCTGCGCACCGCGGGCTTGCCTCACTGCCAGCGAGATCCCAGCCTGGTGGAGGGCGCCGGTCCC
>JBOHWA010000792.1:0-2027 GCA_050735855.1 Binatia bacterium | reverse complement strand
ATATACGGCGGTAGGCTGAAGTCGTCGCGCAGCGACGGCGACTCGCCGGCCAGAGGCAGGCGCAGGTAGTGGCCGACCGGCGCCGCGTCGCGCACCCGCGCCAGGTAGTCGGCGAGATCCCCGCTCTCGTAGACCAGCGTGCCGTCCATCGGCACGCGCCCGCCGTGCATCACCGCCAGCTTCACCTGCCGGTCGCCGAGGCGCGCCGCCAGGCCGTCAAACGTCCACTCGCGCGCCCGCCAGTGCTCGAGCGCGCCGGTCACCACCACCGGCCGCTGCGCGCGCACGAACGCCCGGCGGAACTGCGCCACGCTGGGCCGCTGCACGCGCTCGACCGCCGCCATCCGTCGGAGTGTAGAGGCGCCGCGGCGCGATTGCGAGGAAAAGCGGGGGCGTTTCGGCTTGTTGGTTGTCGGCCTTGATGAGACAAAGACTGCAACGCGAAGGCGCGAAGACGCGAAGCAATGCAGGAGAGGTCTGCCCCACCCGGCTTGGGCGATTCGCCGCCGCGATGGCGTTCGACGCGACGTTCCGTACACCGAAATTCTCACTCCGCCCTTCGCGTCTTCGCGTCTTCGCGTTGATCTCTTTCTGTCGATCTGATGCCGCCGCCACGCCCGAGCCAAACCGCCCTGAGCCTGCTGGCACAGTTCGCCGGCTTTGCGCTGCTGCTCTTCGCCACCCGCTTCCTGGCGCAGGGGCATCTGGCGGTGCAGACCGACGAGACGTGCCACCTCGGCGCCATCGCCGTCGACGTGCTGGCACACGGTGTGCGCTTCCCGCTGCCGGCCTACGCGCCGGTCGAGTACAATAACGGCTCGCTGGTCAGCGGCGTGCTCGACGCCGGCCTGTTCGCGCTGCTCGGGCGGCGCGTCCTGACCCTCAAGCTGCTCCCGCTGCTCGTCTGGGCGGCGGGCGCGGTGGCCTGCGTGGCACTGTTGCGGCGCGGGCTCGACGAGCTCGACGTACGCGACGGCTGGGCGCGCGGCGCCGGCGTGGCCGCGGTGGTCATCGGCCTCGCACTGGCGCCAACCGGCGTGACGGTCGAGTCGATGGCAACGGTCGGCCTGGGCAGCCCGGCCGAGGGCACGCCGATGAACATCGTCCTGCTGGCGCTGTTCGCCAGCGGCTGGGCGCGGCGTGCCGCCTGGCGCACGGCGCTGCTGTGGGCGCTGATCGGCGCCGTCTTCTACGTGAACAAGGGCACCCTGCTGGTGCTGCCGGTGCTGGCCGTTGCGCAGTTGCTGCTCGCCCGGCGCGCACCGGCACGGCTGGCGGCGGCGGCGGTCGGCTTCGCCCTCGGCGAGCTGCTCGACGTGCTGCGCCTGATCGAGCGCGGCAGCCTGGGCTGGGCCACTATCGCCGACACCGCGCAACGCCACGCGGTCAACTTCCCCTATGCCATGTTCGACAGCCTGCTGACCCTGGCTGGGTTCCGCCCCGCCCTGTTGACGGCCTGGGGGTTGGCCCTGCTCGGCGGCAGCGCGCTGCTGTGGCGCACAACGACGCGCTGGCGGGCGGCGGGCGGCGCGCCGCAGCGCGCGCCGCTGGCCTTGGGGCTGATCGGCGGCGTCGCCTGGCTGCATCTGGCGATGCTGTCGGTGATGGCGCGCGGCGGCTTCGACGCCTACGCGCTGTACGGCTACCCGACGCTGGTACTGCTGGTCAGCATCGCCGTGGCCTGGCTCTGCGCCCGCGCCATCGCGCAATGGGGCATGGCCGGTGGACGCGCGGCCGCGCTGGCGATGCTCAGCGTGCTGCTCGTCCTGCATCGCCCCGAGGCGCTCGCCTGGGGCGGTCCGGCGGTCGTTGAGCTGTGGCACGACCGCGACGGCGCCGCCTGCTCGTGGCACCTCGCCGAGGGCTTCGAACGCGAGGGGCGGCTGGGCATGGTCGGACGCGACCCAGCCGCCGACGCGCACGTCATCGCACGCTGCCGCAGCCTGGTCGGCGAGGACCAGGTGCTCGACTGCATCGGCGGCATCGCCCGCACCATGCAGGTACGGCGCGGCGACCGCATCGGCGGG
>JBOHWA010000791.1:0-6880 GCA_050735855.1 Binatia bacterium | reverse complement strand
GCCCCCTGCCCCCGGCGCCGAGGGCCCGGCGCCCTCCAAGTCTATTCCGGCTGCGCCGCGTTGGCCTTCATCAGCGCCGCGTCGGGCGGCAGGATGAAGCCGGCGGCGAGGGCGGCGTCGGTGGCGGCGTTGAAGGCCGTGACGTAATCGGCGCGCGTCGGGTAAAGCGTCAGCAACTTGGCCTCGTCGAACGGCACGGTGGTGCCGAAGAGGATGCAGAGGACGGCGCCGACCTGACCGCTGCCGGAGAACGTCGCCAGTGGTACGTCGAGTTGCGGCGTGCGGATGCCGCCGAGGGCGTTGCCGTTGGCGTCGCGCACGATGCTGACCGGCGGTCCGGCGAGCGTCTCGATGAGTGGCGCGCTCGGCGGCGGGGTGCCGTCGCGCACCCAGCGGTCGAGCGCTGCGACGGCCGCCTTGAGGACCCAGTGTTGCGGTCCGGAGTTGATCGGCGCACCGCAGGCGATGGGCTCGCCCTCGACCGGCATCGAAGTGATGACCAGGTCGTCGACATCGGGCGAGTCGCCGCGGTCGTTGAAGCCGAGCACGGTGGTGTACGTATCGGCATGCGCCGTGCCGGCGATCTCCCACAGGCGGAAGCGGTCGCTGTCCGCCTGACGGATGGCGACGGAACCGAGGAAGATGAGGTCGGTCTCGGTCTGAACGGTCATCACGGGCACGTCGAGATCGGTGCGAATGAACCCCGGCGCGGGCACTGGGATGGCGGCCTGCGGCGCTTCGGAGAGCGCCGCGGCGTTGAGGCTGCGGCTGTGGATGAAGTAGCCGTCGAAGAGTCCGGTGAGCGGGTGGATGGCGTTGACGTAGGTGACCATGCGGAAGGCCGATTGCGATTCACCGGCGGCGATGACGCGCTCGATGGCGAGATCGCCGAGCGGGCTCAACCCGACCGGGGAGCGCACCGCCTGAGCGACCTGCGAAAAGATGTCGTAGGAGAAGCTGTCGCCGGGGTGGGACAGCGAGCCGTAGCGTTCGGGATCGATCTGCTTCAGCGGCCGCGGTGGCAGGCCGAGTCCACCGCCGCCGCCCTCGACGCCGACGCGCTGCGCCGATACGCCGACCCAGGCGAAGCCCTCGCGCAGGAGGTGGGTGTGGGTCATGAGCCAATCGGGCGCGGCGTCGACGTTGCCGCTGACGTTGAGCCACTCGATGACGACGGTGCCGTTGAAGTCGGCGGGATCGATCGGACGATAGGTGACGATGCGGGTGCGGTACGCGGCGGTGGTGTCGCGCGCCGCCGCCCACACCCCGTCGGTGCCGAGTGGTGCGGTGTTGACGTGCGCCGCCGCCGTGCCGGCGATGAAATACTCCGCCTGCTGGTAGCCGAGCTCCGCCAGGTCGAACATGGTCGAAGCGAGGAAGGGGACGCCAAGGCCGCCGGTCACCGGACCTTCCACCGTGGGGTTGGGGACGGTCGCGGGGCAGCCCTCGAGGGCGGCGCCGACAGCCTTGATCAGGCAGGCGATGGTCACCTGCCCGCTGTCGCCGCAGGCCAGTGACGGACACTCGTCGACCGCCGCGCTGCCGAGCGCGATGTTGACGCCGCGCACCAGGTCGGTGACCTCGACCGCGCGGTCGCCGTCGCAGTCGCCGGTGCAGCCACCGTACGCGGCGGGGGCGGGCCGCGGGGCGCAGAGCAACAGCGCCAGGGCGAACATCAACGCGGCAACCCGCGTGCGGCAGTGCGGCATCAGGAGTCTCCTCGAAGAATCTGGTGGGTGGTGCTTTAGATGAATCACGCGAACGGGCCCTTTGCCAAACCGAGGGTGGTCTCCGACCGAGCCTTCGCGATGCACGGGTGCGGTGGGGTTGGGAACATTTGAAGAGCGGGCGAGCCGCCCGCGCTCCCAGCGGTGAGCGCGCTGCCGGCTTTGTCCAAGAATGAAGGCGGACCGACCACGGATCTCGCGGATTGAAGGATTCCACGGAGAAATCCCTTCAGAGGTGTCATCGGATCGTATCCGCGCAATCCGTGGTTCGCTTTTTCGTTTCCGGGCAAAGCCCGCGCTGTAGACTCCAACGCGAAGACGCCAAGACGCGAAGGTGCAGACGGACTCTGTGCCCTCTGTGAACTCTGTGGTGAAGCGGTTCTTCACTTCGCGTCTTCGCGGATTCGCGCTGATCCTGTTCCTCACTCCGCCGGACGCTGGTGTTGGGTGAAGAAGTCCCAGATGTAGTCCGTCGCGTCGAAGAGCCCATCGGGGTTGGTCAGGCCGCCCGGCCAGACATGGCTGATGCCGTCGACGGCGCACAGTTGGGTGAAGGCGCCGGTGCAGGGGTACGTCTCGCACATCGTGCTCTCGGCGGGTTGCGTCACTTCGGGGGTGTTCTGGCAGCCGTTGAGCGGCCGCCAGATGTTGAGCGAGAAGGCGGCGAGCGAGAAGGCGACGATCGGGTCGTCGATATTGTTGATCACCAGGAGCGGCACCGGCGCCGGCGCCGCGCAGGGGAAGGTGGCGACCGCGCCGCCGACCGGTGCGATGGCGGCGAAGCGCTCGGGGATGTCGCAGGCCAGCTTGTAGGCCATGGCGCCGCCGTTGGAGAAGCCGGTGGCGTAGATGCGCGTCGGATCGATGGGGAAGTCGCGCACCAGGCGGTCGATCAGGTCGCGGGTGAGGCCGACGTCGTCGATCTTGAGCGCCAGCGCCTCGCTGCAGCAGACGCCGGCATTCCAGGAATTGCCGATGCCCTGCGGCGCGGCGGTGATGAAGCCCTCCTGCTCGGCCTTGGCGGGCAGGCCGGTGTTGACCTGGATGATCGCGGCGGTGCCGTTGACGCCGTGGAAGTTGAGCACCAGCGGCACCGGTTGGGCCGGGTCGACCGAGGCCGGCACGGTGACCAGCGCCGTGCGCTCGCGCTCGCCGGAGTCGAGCGTGATGGTGAACATGCCGCGGCGCACCGGGCAGCCGTTGAGCGCCGCGCCGACGGCGGCGAGCAGATCGGCGATCACCAGGCGGTCGTCGCCGTCGCGGTCGAAGTTCGCGCACGCGGCGGTCGACGCGTCGTGCAAGAGCAGGTCGACGCCCTGCATCAGCTCGGTGACGGCGACCTGCCAGTCGCGGTCGCAGTCGCCCGGACAGGGTTGCGCCGCCACGCCGCGCGGCACGGTCGCGAGGGCGGCGACGGTCCAGAGGATCAGGACGCGGATCGGCATGGCGGAATCTCCCGGCGCGGCGCCGGATAGACGCTGTCGCGCAGGCTGCGCGCGGTCTGGTCGCGCAGGGAATTGATGATGCGGATGGCGGCGCGGGTCACCGGCACCAGGCTGTCCTCGTGGATCTTGTCGAGCGTGTCCTGCTCGTCGAACAGGTACATCGGGGCGGTGAGGAAGTTCACCACCGGCGCGTGCGGGTGGAAGAACGCGCCGTCGGTCGGCGGGTGCAGGCTGCCGGGTGGGAACCCCTCCACCGGCATGATGAACGAGCGGCGCAGGTCCTCGGCGCAGAGCGCCTGGAACACCGCGTCCTCGAGCGCCGGGATGAAGCTGGTGAACCACCAGCGCACTTCCGGCTCGTCGGTGACCACCAGCTGGCCGTTCTCGCCGCGCGTCTCGCGCGCGGCGTGCTCGAGGTGGATCTCGGCGACGACCTCGTCCTGGACGAACACGCCATGGGTGTCGACGAAGTCGAGCAGACCGGCGCCGCCCGACATGTGCCCGCCGTTGAGCAGGAACAGCAGGTTGTGCGGCCGCTCGGCGCGCGGCACCTGCGCCCAGTATTGGGCCTGGGCGAGCACCATGGCGATGCCGGAGGCGTCCTCCACCGCCGAGGCCCACGGGGCGTCGTGGTGCGAGCCGATGATGATCCACTCGTCCGACGCGCCGGGCAGCTCGCCGACGATGTTGTACGACCGGGCCGGCGTCAGCGAGCGCTCGAGCACGATCTCCGCCTGCGCGGTGCCGGCGGCGAGATACTGCAGCAGCGTGTCGCCGTTGGCCGAGCTCACCCAGACGCCGGGGATCGGCTGCTCCACGCCGTTGTACGGCACGTAGTACTTGTCGGTCTCGAACGGCAGCCGCAGGATGCCGATGAAACCGATGGCACCGGCCGCGATCTCCGGCCCCATGGCGTCGGAGAAGCGATCGCTGAAGGGCAGCGTCTGGACCAGGGTGTCGAACTCGTTCTGTGGATCGTAGGGCCAGCCGAAGAGCGTGCGGATCAGATGCTGCGGCAGAGTCAGGAAGGTGTTCTCGAATACCGCGATCTTGCCGTTCAGCGTCGGGGACGCGGTGCCGGCCGAGAGCGCCAGCTCGCCGCGCACACCCGTCGTCTCGGCGGAGAACGGCAGCGGATAGCAGGGCAGGGAGAGGCGGTCGTTGGGCCGCCCCGGGCGCGACAGCGTCAGCGACCAGTCGCGCGGCTCCCAGCGCTGCACGGTGATCGGCTCGAGGCGCACGTTCTGCAATCCGAGCTCGCGGAAGCGCTCGGCCGCCCAGGCGGTGGTGCGATCGTCGGCTTCGTAGCCCGGGCGCCGCACGCCCTGGCCGACGACGCTGGTGATCCACGCCATCATGTCGTCGGTGCTCGGCAGCCACTCGGCGCGAATGCTGTCGTCGTCGGTCATCGGGGCCGAATCGTCGCTGCCGCAGCCGGCGAGGGACAGCAGCGCACCCAGCCCGAGCAGGGCGAGCGCACGCCTGCGGCGCGGGCGTGGTGGGCAGGGGTCACGGTGCATGGCTCGTCCTCCGGATGCTGCGGGCGGCGCGCGGGTGCGGTCGAGCTGCGCACGCGCGCGGTCCCCCCGATCGCGACCCCCACACTCAAGTTCGTAACAGGCCGCGAACTTTTGGCGCAAGCGGAATGCACGGGCGGTATGGTCCTGCGGCGCCGCCGCGACTGAAACGTCCCGCCCCGGTCCGGCATCCCAGCGTCATGCGGCGTCATGCAGTTGACCGCGCCCGCGATGGGCGAGTAGCGGTGGGCTCAATGAAGATGTCGACGCCAGTTGCTGCCGAGGCGGGCGTGCCGCGCTTCGGGCAGTTCGTCCCCGGCCGTTCGCGCCCGATGATGGCGATGGTCGAGGTCACCAACCGCTGCAACATGGACTGCCCGGTGTGCTTTTCCGACGCCAACAATCCGGCGCACGACGTCCCGTTCGACGAGGTGCGCCGCCGGCTGGAGCGCCTGCTGGCGGTGACCGGCACCGCGATCCCGATCCAGATCAGCGGCGGCGAGCCGACGGTGCACAAGGACCTGTCCGAGATCGTCGCCCTGGCGCGCCACCTCGGCTACCGCAACATCGAGTTGATCACCAACGGCATCCGCATCGCGCAACGGCCGACGCTGCTCGCCGAGCTCAAGCGGCGCGGCCTGACGGCGGTCTATCTCCAGTTCGACGGCCTGCGCGCGCAGACCTACCGGACGATCCGCGGCCAGGACATGACCGACGTGCGCCGCCTGGCGATCGAGGCGGCGCGCCAGGCCGGGCTGTGCGTCACCCTGGCGGTGGCGGTGGCGCGCGGGGTCAACGACGACGAGCTCGGCGACGTCATTCGCTTCGGCGTCGCCAACATCGACACCGTGCGGGCGATCAACTTCCAGTCCGCCACCCGCTTCAGCGGTCGCTTCGACCTGCCCGATGCGTCGGACGGCTACAGCCTGCCGGACATCCTGGGCCTGATCGAGGCGCAGGCGGGCGTGCCGGCGGCGACGTTCCGCTCCGAGCACATGGGGCATCCGCTGTGCAACGCGATGTCGTACGTCTTCGTCGTCGGCGGTCGCCTCGAGCCGCTGTTCCAGTACGTCACGCGCGACGATCTGCTCGGCTTCCTCGGCGCCGACTGCCGCGACACGCTACACGACCTGTTCGCCGGTAAGGCGGCGTTCTTCGCCCGCCACCTGGCGAATCCCGCCGCCTGGCGGCTGATCGCCAAGGCGGCGCCGATCTTCGGGCACAATCCGCTCAACGTCCTGCGCACCCGGCACCTGCTGCTCTTCGCCAAGAGCTTCATGGAGCGCGACGGCCTCGACGCCGAGCGCGTCGCGCGCTGCTGCTACGGCATCACCGATGCCGAGGGTGTCTACTCCTTCTGCGCCTTCAACAACCTCTACCGCTTTCCGCAGCGGGCCGGCGGCTGATGCGATACGGCCGCGGCGCGGCGGTCGCCAGCCTGGCGCTGGTGTTTGCCGCCTCGGCGCGGGCGGAAGAGGCGTTCGACCATGCAGAGTGGACGCGCCTCCTCGAGCGCTACGTCGACGGCGACGGGCGCGTTGCCTATCGCGACCTCGCGGCCCGCGACGGCGCGGCGTTCGACGCCTACCTGGCGGCGCTCGCTGCCGCACGCCCCGATGCCTGGCCGCGTGCCGAGCGGCTCGCCTTCTGGATCAACGCCTACAACGCGGTGATCATCAAGGCGGTGCTCGACGGCTATTCGGCCGAGAGCCTGCTCGGCCGCTATCGTATCTTCTTTCGCTACGAGCGGACGGTGGCGGGTGCTGCGCGCACGCCCGACGACATCGAGAACCGCATTCTGCGGCCGTCGGGCGAAGCGCGCCTCCACTTTGCCCTGGTCTGTGCATCATCGAGCTGCCCGACGCTGCGCCGCCAGGCGTGGAGCGGCGCGACGCTCGACCGGGATCTCGACGAGGAGGCGCGCCGCTTCGTCCGCGACCCGCGCCGCAATCAGATCCGCCCCGGTGCCGCCGACATCCACCTGTCGATGATCTTCAAGTGGTACCGCGACGACTTCGGCGGCAACGACGAGGCGGTACGCGAGCTCGTCGGCCGCTACAGCGACGAGCCCGAACGCATCTACCTGCACGCCCAGCGCCCCGACATCGAATACCGCGACTACGACTGGACGATGAACGCGCAGCCCGGCCAGCGGCCCTAAGGATTGGAGGGCGCCGGGCCCTCGGCGCCG
>JBOHWA010000790.1:0-2398 GCA_050735855.1 Binatia bacterium | reverse complement strand
GGCCTGGCTCGATCGCGGCGGCGCGCGCGCCGCGCGGCTGGCGATGGCGCTGGCGGCGCTGCTGGCGTGGCTCGCGATCCCCTCCCTGACAGGGACCCGGTTGCCGGCGGATTTTCTGGCCGGCGGTGGCACGCTGGTCGACTATCGCGAGGGGTTGGAAGCGAACGTCGCGCTGGTGCGTCGGTCGGCGGACACGCTGGTGCTGGAGATCGACCGCTGGTGGCAGGGGCAGGACCGGAAGACGCATCAGGTCATGGCGGCACACCTGCCGCTGATGCTCCATCCCGATCCGCGCCGCGTTCTGGTCGTCGGTGTCGGCGCCGGCCAGACGCCGATGCGCACGACCATGTACGACGTCGAGCGGGTCGACTGCATCGACATCGAGCCCGGCGTCTTCGATCTGATCCGCGCCCACTTTCCCAGCGCCTGGATGGACGATGCGCGGGTGCGCCTGCTGCGCGAGGACGGGCGCACCTACCTGACCCATGCGGCCGAGACCTATGACGTCATCGCGCTCGAAGTCGGCCAGGTCTTCCGCCCCGGCGTGGCGTCGTTCTACACGGCCGACTTCTACCGGCGTGCCCGCGCGCGCCTGCGGCCTGGCGGACTGCTGTCGCAATTCGTTCCCGTCTCGTTTCTCTCGCCCGACGAGGTGCGCGGCGTGATCGCCACGTTCGTCAGCGTCTTCCCCGAGGCGACGCTCTGGTACAACACCGCCGAGCTGTTGCTCATCGGTGGGCTGGACACGCCCCCGGTGCTGCGCCCGGAGCGGCTGGCGCAGCTGACGTCGAACCCGGCGATCGCCGAGGACCTGCGCTTCAGCCTCTGGGGCGGGCCGGCGCAGTGGCTGGTGCGGCCGGAGGTGCTGCTCGGCGGCTTCCTCGCCGGGCCGCCGGCGCTGGCGGCATTGTCCGACGGTGCGCCGGTGTACCGCGACGACCGGCCGGTGCTCGAATACGCCGCCAGTGGCACGCGCGACCGCGAGCGGAGCGAGATCCAGTCGCTGCCGCTGATTCGCCGCCACCTCGCCGCGCTCGAGGGCGCCGCGCCGGGAATGTCCAGCGACCTCGCCGGCGCGGCGGGCCGCGTGCGCGAGCAGAATCTCGACGACCTGGAGGCCGCCGCGCACCTGCGCGGCGTGGAAGCGGCGGGGCAGGGCGGCGATCGCGACGCCATGGCGGCAGGGCTGCGCCTGGCCCTGGCGGCCAACCCGGCCAACGTCCAGGCCAATCGCCTCATGGGTGATACGCTGTTCAGTCTCGGGCAGCTGGAGGAGAGCGGGCGCTACTACCGGCAGGCGCTGGCGATCTGGGATGGCGACGCGCGCGTGCACGCCAGCCTGGCACTGGTCTCGCTGCGGCAGCGGCAGCTCGACGCCGCGGTCGAGCACTACCGCACGGCGCTGGCCCTCGGCGGCGACGATGCGGAGCTGCGCAACAGCCTCGGCGCCGCCCTCGGCATGCAGGGCAACCTCGCCGCCGCGCTCGAGCAGTTCGAGCGGGCGGTCGCGCTGCGCCCCGACTTCGCCGACGCGCGCGGCAATCTCGCCCAGGCCCGCGCGGCACTCGACGCGCAACGCGCCGCCGGGCCGGGGCGGTAGGGCCCAGGCGGGCTTGCCCGGCAATTGGTTTCGATCGTCGGGACAGGCGTCCCCGGGTGAACAACGTGCTTGGCCTTCACACCTAGTCCGGTGCCGGGGCGGCCGGGTCGATGCACCCTTCGTCGCGCAGGGTGCGCCACAGCGCCGGTGGGATGTCGAGCGCGAACAGGCGGGCGTTGTCGGTGATCTCGGCCGGCGAGCGGGCGCCGACCAGCACGCTGGCGACGGCGGGGTGGAAGCTGGGGAACTGCAGCGCTGCGGCGCGCAGCGGCACGTCGTAGCGCGCGCACAGCGCGGCGAGGCGCCGGGCGCGCTCGATCAGTGCGGGGGGCGCCGGCGCATAGTCGTAGCGCCCGCCGGGGCGCGGGTCGGCGAGCAGGCCGGAGTTGAACACGCCGCCGGCGATCACCGCGACGCCGCGCTGGGCGGCGGCCGGCAGCAGGTCGTGCAGCGCGCTCTGATCGAGCAGCGAGTAGCGGCCGGCGAGCAGCACGCAGTCGACCAGGTCGCGCGCGACGAAGCGCGCCAGCATCGCCGACTGGTTCATGCCGGCGCCGACGGCGCCGATGCGGCCGTCGGCGCGCCAGCGTGCGAGCAGCGGGAACGCTTCGGCCAGCGCGTCGGCTTCGTGGTCGTCGGGGTCGTGCACGTGCAGGACGTCGATGCGGTCGAGGCCGAGACGCGCCAGGCTGTCGTCGAGGCCGCGCTCGATCGCCGCGGCGGAATAGTCGTGCGTCGGCCGCCGCGGCGGGGCGGCGACGAAGATGCTGTCGGGATCCGGGCCCGGCGCCAGCCGCC
>JBOHWA010000789.1:0-3934 GCA_050735855.1 Binatia bacterium | reverse complement strand
GTGCTCTTCCTGCCCGACCCGGCGCCGACGCTGGCGCCGGTGGCGGCCGCGCACGCGACCGCGACGGGTCTCGGCAATCCGATCACCAACGTGCTGATGGCCTTCCGCGCCATGGACACGCTGCTGGAGAAGGTCGTCGTCCTGCTCGCATTGATCGGGGTGTGGTCGCTGGCCCCCGATCGTCTCTGGGGTGGCCGGCCCGGGCGGCGCCACCACGCCGATCCGAACGGTGCGCTCGCCTTCCTGGCGCGCCTGCTGCCGCCGCTCGGCATCGTCTTCGGCGTCTACCTGCTCTGGGTGAGCAAGGACGAGCCGGGCGGCGCATTCCAGGGCGGCACCATCCTCGCCGCGATGTGGATGCTGGCCATGCTGGCGGGGCTGGCCGACACGCCGCCGGTCAGCAGCCGCCGGCTGCGCCTCGGGCTGATCGCCGGCCCGCTGGTCTTTCTGCTCGTCGGCCTCGGCGGTCTGTGGCTCGGCGAGGCGTTCCTCGCCTACCCGCCCGCCCAGGCCAAGACGCTGATCATGGCCATCGAGCTGGCCAAGCTGCTGTCGGTCGCCCTGACGCTCGGCCTGCTGATGGCCGGTCCGCCGGAACGGGAGCGAGGCTGATGACCGCGACGCTGTTCGGCCTCTGCGCGGCGGTGGCGGCGGGCCTCGGATTGTACGGTCTGCTCGTCCATCCGCAGCCGTTGCGGAAGATCCTCGGCTTCAACCTGCTCGGCAGCAGCGCGTTCCTGTTCTTCGGCATCGTCGCCCGCCGCGGCGCGGCGGCGGGCTTCGGCGGCGATCCGGTGCCGCAGGCGCTGGTCATCACCGGGCTGGTCGTCGCCTTCGCCGCCACGGCCCTGGCGGTGGCGCTGATGCTGCGCCTGTTCGAGGCGAGCGGCGCGGCGACGCTGCGCAACGGCGGCGCCACGGCCCGCCCCGACGCCACCGACACCTGATGCCCGCTCCGGCTCCGCTCCTCGACGTCGCGACCGCGGGCGGTTTCCTGCTCGTGCTGTCGCTCGTCATTCCGGTGATGGGCGTGGTGCTCGCCTTCGCGGCCGGTGGGCGGTGGATCGAACGGATCGCGCTGTTGACCATGCCACTCGGCCTGGCCGTCGCCGTCGCCATCGCCGTCAGCGTGGTGGAGTCCGCGGCCCCGGTCGTCTATCTGCTCGGCGGCTGGACGCCGCCGCTCGGCGTGGCGCTGCGCGCCGACGGGCCGGCGGCGGTCATGCTGGTGATGACGGCGGTGGTGGTCGGTGCCGTCGGCATCTTCGCGTACGCCGATTTCCGAACCCCGGCCGGGACGGCCGAGGGGCGCGCGCCGTTCGCCTTCTGGCTCCTGCTGCTGGGCGTCTGGGGCGGCCTGAACACGGTCTTCCTGAGCGGCGATCTCTTCACCTTGTACGTGGCGCTGGAACTGCTCACCTTCGCCGCCGTGCCGCTGGTCTGCCTCGACGGCAAGGCGGAGACGCTGCAGGCCGCGTTGCGCTATCTGCTCTTCGCGCTGATCGGCTCGGTCCTCTACCTGATCGGCACCGCGCTGCTCTATGGTGCCTACGGCACGCTCGACATCGTGCTGTTGTCGCAGCGGGTGACCGCCGGCCCGACGACGCTGGTGGCGGCCGCGCTGATGACGGTCGGGCTGCTCGCCAAGACCGCGCTCTTCCCCCTGCACCTGTGGCTGCCGCCCGCCCACGCCGGCGCGCCGGCGGCGGCCAGCGCGGTGCTGTCGGCCCTGGTGGTGAAGGGCTCGTTCTTCATCGTCGTGCGGCTCTGGTTCTTTGTCATGCCGGGGTTGCCGGGGCCGGCTGCCGCGCAGCTGCTCGGCGCGCTCGGCGCGGCCGCGATCGTCGTCGGCAGCCTCGTCGCGCTGCAGCAGCAGCGCCTGAAGTTGCTGATCGCCTACTCGACGCTGGCGCAGATCGGCTATCTGTTCCTGATGTTCCCACTCGCCCTCGAACCCGGCACGCAGCAGTTGGCGAGCGGCGGCGCCCTGGCCGGCGGCATCCTGCAGGCGATCGGGCACGCCACCGCCAAAGCGGCCATGTTCATGGCGGCGGGTCTGATCTACGCCGGGCTCGGCCACGATCGCATCGCCGATCTCGCCGGCGTCGGTCGGGCGCTGCCGATCAGCGTGCTCGCCTTCGCCCTGGGTGGGTTGGCGCTGATGGGTGCGCCGCCGAGCGGCGCCTACGCCGCCAAGGAGCTGTTGCTCCATGCCGCCGGCGAGACCGGGCAGTGGTGGTGGGCGGTGGTGCTGAACGGCGGCGCGTTCTTCACCGCCGGCTACTTGTTCCTCGTGCTGTCGTACGCCCTCACACCGCCGCGCGCGCCGCTGGCGCTGCGCGCGCCAGTGTCGCTGACGCGCCAGCTCGCCGCCCTCGGACTGGCGCTCGGCTCGCTGCTGCTCGGGCTGCTCTCATGGGATGGCCTGCTGCCGGTACCGGACGGCCTGTTGGCCAGCCCGCTGACGCTCGGCGCCTTCGCGAAACTGCTCTGGCCGATCCTCGGCGGCGTCGTCCTGACACTGCTGCTTGGACGGTGGGGCGAGCGCGCGCCGCGCATCGGGCTCGGCACCGCCGTCGAGCGTGCCGACGCGGTACTACGGCAGTGGCCGGTGGCCGGCCTGTCGCTGTTGCTCCTGGTCATCATGTTCGGGGCGGCCATGCTGGCCGTGTGACGCGGGCGGCGGCGTAGCGATGGCGGCCTCGTCGCAGACCGGATCGGAGCAGACGCTCTCGCTGGCGGCGCTCGTCGCGCTGGTCGTCGGCTCAATGGTCGGCGCCGGCATCTTCACGCTGCCGTCGAAGTTCGGCGCCGCCAGCGGCGCCGTGGGCGCGCTGATCGCCTGGGGCATCGCGGGCGGCGGGATGCTCATGCTGGCCTTCGTCTTCCAGACCCTGTCGCGCCGGCGGCCGGACCTCGACGCGGGCATCTACGCGTATGCCAAGGCCGGTTTCGGCAACTACCTGGGCTTCGTGTCGGCGCTGGGCTACTGGATCACCTGCTGTCTGGCGCAGCTCGCCTGCCTCATCCTGATCAAGGCGACGCTCGGCACGTTCTTCCCGATCTTCGGCGATGGCTCGACGCCCGCCGCGATCCTCGGCGCGTCGGCGCTGCTGTGGGGCGTCCACACGCTGGTGGTGCGCGGCATCCAGCAGGCGGCGGCACTGAACACCATCGCCACCGCCGCCAAGACCATCCCGCTGCTGGTCTTCATCGCCGTCGCCATCGCCGCCTTCCGCATCGATGTGTTCACCCTCAACCGGCTCGGCGGCGAGGCGGGCGCGGTCGGCAGCATCGCCGGCCAGGTGCGCAGCACCATGCTGCTCACCGTGTTCGTCTTCATCGGCATCGAGGGCGCCAGCGTCTATTCGCGCTACGCCCGGCGCCGCGCCGACGTCGGCCGCGCCACGGTGCTGGGATTTCTCGCCGTGCTCGCGCTGCTCGTCCTGGTCACCATGCTGTCGTATGGCATCCTGCCGCGCGCCGAGTTGGCGGCGTTGCCCACGCCCTCGATGGCCGGCGTGATGCGCGCCATCGTCGGCCCCTGGGGCGCGGTCTTCGTCAGCGCCGGACTGCTCATTTCGGTGCTCGGCAATTATCTGTCGTGGTCGCTGCTCGCCGCCGAGGTCCTCTATTCAGCGGCGCGACACGACACGATGCCGTCCTTTCTGGCGCGCCAGAACGCCAATGCCGTCCCCATCGCCGCGCTCTGGCTGTCCAACCTCGTCATCCAGGTCTTCCTGGTCGTCACCTCGTTCGCGCAGCAGACCTTCACGCTGGCCGTCATGATGACCAGCTCGATGACGCTGCTCCCCTATCTGCTGGTCGCGGCCTATGGGGTGCAGCTGGCATGGAGCGGCCAATCGTACGAGACCGAGCCGCGCGCCCGCCGCGTCGACCTGCTGCGCGCCGGGCTCGCGGTGCTGTATGCAGC
>JBOHWA010000788.1:0-3279 GCA_050735855.1 Binatia bacterium | reverse complement strand
GCGCCCTTGCTCGAGCCGCCGACCCAGATCGGCGGGCGCGGCCGCTGGACCGGGCGCGGCTGCTGGCCGAGATCGCGCAGCGACCAGGTCGGGCCGTCGTGGGTCGGGTACTCGTCGGTGAACGCAGCGGCGATAGCGTCGATCGCCTCATCCAACAGGGCGCCGCGACGGGCGAAGTCGACGCCCAGGGCGGCGAACTCCGCCTCGAGATGTCCGGCGCCGACGCCGAGGATGACGCGGCCGGCGGACAGCGCGTCGAGGCTGGCGAACGCCTTGGCGGTGACCAGCGGGTGGCGATACGGGGCCACCCAGACGTACGACATGAGCCGCACGCGCTCGGTGACGGCGGCGAGGAAGCCGAGCGTTGCGACCGTGTCGTACCACATCGTCGACATCGCCGCGGCGTGCGAGCGCGGCACGGCGACGTGATCGGAGACGGCGAGATAGAAGAAGCCGTTGCGATCGCACGCCTGGGCGATGCGGCGCATCTCGGGCGGGCCGGCCTGGGCCTCCCACGGCTGCACGAAGGTGGTGCTCTGCGCCGCGATCGGGATCTGCATGCCGTAGACGAGCGTGCCCGGCGGCACGATCGAGACGGCCGGGTCGAGGCTCAACGGGCGCCCTCCGCGCGAACGGCCAACTTGGCCAGCGCCGCTTCGCGCATGCGGGTCGTGCTGTGCACTGGGTCCTTGTCGAAGCGCGGCTGCACTTCCTTGCCGAACAGCGCGACCGTGTTGAGTGCCACGTCCTGCGGCTGGGTCGAGGCCAGGACGCCGAAGATGATCTGGTCGCAGCCGACGTCGGCGTACTGCTGTACCGCGGTGGCACATTCGTCCGGGTCGCCGCAGATGCGCTGCCCCGAGGCGATGCGCTCCTCGAGCTGCTGCGCCGTCGGCTCGGGGATCAGCTTCGGCCACTCCGGCACGCCGGCCGGGCGCGGGAAGGTATCGAGGTACTTGAACACCAGGCTGGTGTGGTAGCCGCTGCCCATGTCGAGCGCGATCTGGCGCGCCTGCTGGCCGTCCTCGTGGCAGACCAGCGCGGTGACGCAGGCGACGTTGTTGTTGACGTAGGCGCCGACCGGCTCGGCGTGCCTGATGTTGTCCTTGTAGATCTTGATCAGCGGCTCGAAGTCCTTCGGCGAGCCGAGGCTGAAGCACAGCGCGCCGAGGCCGAGGCGGGCGGCCTTCTCGAAGGTCGAGGGGCTGCCGCACGCCACCCACAGCGGCGGATGCGGCTGGCTGTAGGGCTTGGGCAGGACGTTGCGCTCGGGCATCGAGAAGTACGTGCCCTGGTAGCTGTACCTGGTCTCGCGCCACATGCGCAGGATCTCGCGCAGCGACTCGTCGTACATCGCCCGCGTCGTCTCGCCGTCGGGGATGCCGAAGCCCTTGAACTCGGTGCTCGAGGAACCGCGCCCGGTGCCGAACTCGAAGCGCCCCTCGCTCAGGTGGTCGAGCATGGCGACGCGCTCGGCCATGCGCGCCGGATGGTTGACCGGCGGCGTGATGTTGTAGATCGCCGAGCCGACGTGGATGCGCTTGGTCTGCGCCGCGACGTAGGGCAGGAAAATCTCCGAGGCGGAGATGTGCGAGTACTCCTCGAGGAAATGGTGCTCGACCGACCAGACGTACTTCCAGTTGGCGCGGTCGCAGGCGACGGCCAGCTCGAGCTCGCGCATCAGGCGGCTGTGCTCGGCATTGACCGGATCGGCCTCGACCTCGTGACGCGGGACGTGCGCTTGCACGAACAATCCGAATTCCATGTGATCCCAGCGGAGCCGCGGGCGCGCCGGCTCCGTCCTTTCGTTGGCAGTGCCGGGGTTCCTACTACAGGCGCCGCACCCAACCAAGCGTTTGGGTGGCGGCCTTGCCTGCCGGCAGCGAGCGCCGGCGACCCCTAGTCTTGGCCTGACAAAAGCACTCACCACGGAGGCACAGAGACACAGAGCCGGCATCGCAAGCCCGCGCCGAGGAGCCTCTCACCGACGTTCATCGACGATGAGGTTCAAGAAAGGCGCGCAGGCTCCATCCCCGCCCGCCCTCTCCGTGTCTCTGGGCCTCTGTGGTGAAAACGATTTTCGTCAGCTCAAGGCTAGTGCGGTCGGGCGGCGCGCCGGGCGACGGCGATCAGCGCGCCGAGGGCGGCCAGCAAGCCGAGCGGGGAGAGCAGCGGGGCTGGAGCGGCCGGGCCGGCCACGCGCGTGGCGTTGTCGCCCGAGGCGGACATCTCCCCGCTGTTCGCCACCGCCACATTGATCAGCTGCGTGCCCGTTGGCGCGTCGATGATCACGGTGATGCGGATCGGCGGCGTCAGCTGCCCCGGCGCGAGGGCCGCGGCATAGGTGCAGGTCACCATCGGCGGCGCCGGCGCGCAGCTCCAGCCGACGGCGTTGACCTGCTGGAAGACGACGCCCGCCGGCAGGTCGTCGACGACGGTGATCGGATCGGTGGTCGGCGCCTGGCCGGTGTTGGCGACGGTGATGGCGTAAACGACCGTCGCCCCCGGAGCCGCGTGTCCGAGCATCGACTTCTGCACCGACAACCCCGCGGCCGGTCGCCGCGTCGCCGTGGGCGGCGGTGTCACGGTTGGGGTGCTGGTGGGCGAGGCCGCGGCCGTCGCCGTCGCGGTTGGCGTCTGCGTCGGAGTGTCGGTCGGTGTATCGGTGGACGTCTGCGTCGCGGTGCTGGTCGCGGTGGCGGTGACCGTGTGCGTGGCCGTGGGCGTCTGCGTCGGGGGCGCCGTGGTGGTCGGGGTGCTGGTCGGCGTCTGCGTCGCAGTGCTGGTCGCGGTCGCGGTGACCGTGTGCGTCGCGGTGGGCGTCTGCGTCGGGGTGGCCGTGGTGGTCGGGGTGTTGGTCGGCGTCTGCGTCGCGGTGCTGGTCGCGGTGGCCGTGACGGTGTGCGTCGCGGTGGGGGTCTGCGTCGGCGTCGCCGTGGTGGTCGGCGTGGTGGTCGGCGTCTGCGTCGCGGTGCTGGTGGCGGTGGCGGTGGCGGTGGCGGTGACGGTGTGCGTGGCGGTGGGCGTCTGGGTCGGCGTCGCCGTGGTGGTCGGGGTATTGGTCGGCTGCGTTGCGGTACTGGTCGCGGTGGCCGTGACGGTGTGCGTCGCGGTCGGCGTCTGAGTCGGCGTCGCCGTGGTGGTCGGGGTGTTGGTCGGCGTGTGCGTCGCGGTGCTGGTCGCGGTCGCGGTGACGGTGTGCGTCGCGGTCGGCGTCTGCGTCGGGGTCGCCGTGGTGGTCGGGGTATTGGTCGGCGTCTGCGTCGCAGTGCTGGTCGC
>JBOHWA010000787.1:0-4583 GCA_050735855.1 Binatia bacterium | reverse complement strand
GTGCGCTGGCGCGCTTCGCCGACGCGCAGCGCGGGCCGGCGCGCCGCGTCTGGCTCGATGTCGGTTTGCCGCTGATCGACGGCTGCATGGCCTTCGCCGCCGGCGACCACCGTCGCAGCGCGGCGCTGCTCGAGCCGCTCGCCGCAGACCTGTATTGCGTCGGCGGCAGCGACGCCCAGAACGAGCTCTTCCAGCAGACCCTCGCCATCGCCCTGCTGGAATCCGGCCGCCGCGCCGATGCGGCCGCGCTCCTGCGCCGCCGTCTCGGCGCGCGCCCGGCGACGCCGCTGGAAGAGCACTGGCTGTCTCGCGCTGGCTGAGCCCCTGGCGGACGCCGGCGCCGGGGGCGGGGAGGGGCCCTCGGCGGGCTGATCACACCGGTTCGAGCCGGGCTGGGACGTGCTTGTGCCACGGCGTGCCCGCCAGCCAGTCGCGATCCTCGCTCGAGGTCAGCTCGTTGGGCGGGACGCCGTGCATGGCGATGTCGCCGACCGGATCGGGGTAGGTGAGGCCGAGGCCGTTGGGCAGGCTGATGTGGCCGGTCTGCAGGGTGTCGGAGAGCTCGATGGGCACCTCGGCGCTGCCGCGTTTGGTGACCACGCGCACGCGGCCGCCGTCGGCGATGCCGAGGCGTTCGGCGTCGGCCGGGTTGATGCGCAGGCCGATCGAGTCGCGTTTGCGGAAGGCCGGATCGCGCACGATGGTGTTGGCGGTCGACGAGCGGCGCTCGCCGGCGGAGAGGACGAAGGGGAAGTCCGCCGTCGTGCGCGGCGCCGCGGTGCCCAGGCCGGCGAGCTCGTCGAGCAGCTCGGTGACGGCGAGGTTGATGCGACCGTCGGGCGTCGCCATGCGCCGCCAGGTCTCCTCGTACTCGTCGGCGGTGAAGACGACGCCGGAGCGGCGGCTGAAGATGGCCTCGAACAGCGCCTCGCCGAGCAGCGGCCCGTCGCCCTCGAAGCCGGCGCGGCGGACGGAGTCGGGGTAGGACATGGCGCAGGTGTGGGCCGCGCCCCACAGGGCGGCGACCGCCTGGTTGCCGGCGCCGAGCGTCGGTCCGAGGGTTTCGTACAGCACCACCGGCGCGAGCGCGGCGAGAGTCGGCCGTTCCGCCATGGTCTGCAGGAACGTCTGAGCGAAGGTCAGGCGGCCCTCGGCGGCGGCGGCGCGCAGCGGCGCGAGGTCGGCGTCGGTGAGCGCGCCGACGGCGCGCACCAGGCGGCTGTGGATCTCCGGCTCGGGCAGCGTGCCGGGCAGGGCGGGGAGCAGTGGGGCGCGCAGATGGAAGGCGTTGTCGGGGAACTCGAGGGTGAAGAAGGTCGCCTCCCACTTCTCGAACTGCGACGCGGCGGGGAGGACGTAGTGCGCCTGGCGGGCGGTCTCGGTCATGGCGACGTCGATCACGACGACCAGCTCGAGCGCGTCGAGGGCTTCGCGCATGCGCCGGCTGTCGGCCAGCGAGTGCACCGGGTTGGTGCTCTCGACGATCATGGCGCGGAAGCGCTTCGGGTGGTCGGTGAGGATCTCGTCGGGGATGACGTTGCAGGGGATCAGGCCGGTGATGATGCGGTGGCCGCCGACCGGCGAGGTGCGCCCGGCTTCCTTGCCGCCGCCCAGGCCGGCCATCTTGGTGTGGATGTTCATGCCGCCGCGCACGCCGAAGTTGCCGGTGACCAGATAGAGCAGCTTCTCGAGGTAGGAGTTCAGCGTGCTGTGTGGCGCCTGCTGGATGCCGAGGTCTTCGAAGATCGAGACGCTGGCGGCGCCGGCGATGCGGCGCGCGGCGCTGCGCACCAGCTCCTCGGGCACGCCGGCGCGCTGACAGTAGTCGGCGATCGGCACGTCGCGCAGCAGGGCGAACAGCGCGTCGCCGTTGCCGGCATGGGCGGCGAGGAATTCGTCGTCGAGCAGATCCTCCTCGAGCAGCACGGCGAGCATGGCGCTGAGGACGTAGGCGTCCATGCCGGGGCGCACCTGCAGGTGGATGTCGGCCAGCGCGGCGGTCTCGGTGCGGCGCGGGTCGATGACGATCAGCGTGCGGGTCGGGTCGGCGGCGATCTCGCGCAGCACGACGCGGGCGCGCGGGAAGCCGTGCGACTGCCAGGGGTTCTTGCCGACGAACATCGCCACCTCGGCGTGCTCGAAGTCGCCGGTGGTGTGGCAGCGCGGGCGGCCGAAGAGCTGGCCGTCGACCCAGAACTCGCCGGTCTTCTCCTGTGCCAGCGCGTTCGAGCTGTAGATCGAGCCGAGCGCGCGGCGCGTGGCGGAGGCGTAGGCGCCGCCGAGGTGATTCCCCTGGCCGCCGCCGCCGTAATAGAAGATCGTGTCGCCGCCGTGCGCGTCGCGGATCGCCACCAGCTTGGCGGCGATCTCGCTGATCGCGGTGTCCCAGTCGATCGGCTCGTAGCCGCCGTCGGCGCGCCGGCGCAGCGGCGTGGTCAGCCGGTCGCGGCTGTTCTGGTACTGATCCAGCCGCAGCGCCTTCTCGCACGTGTAGCCCTGCGAGTTCGGGTTGGCCCTGTCGCCGCGGATGCGGGCGAAGCGGCGTCCGTCGAGTTGGATCTCGACGCCGCAGTTGATGCTGCACAGGATGCAGGCGGTCTGCTGCCATTCAGCGATGGTCTGCGACATACCGCGCTCCTCACGTTTTGGGGGCCTATGGCAGCCCGTTCGGGATCGTCCGTTCTTTTTCGGAACCCATAGTAAGTTCCCTTTCGGAACGCAACGGAAATCTGCTACACCATCGAGTCATGCGCTGGCGCGACATCGGTGAGCAGAACTGTTCGATCGCCCGCAGTCTGTCGGTGATCGGCGACCGCTGGACGCTGCTCGTGCTGCGCGAGGCCTTCCTGCGCACGCGGCGCTTCGAGGACTTCCAGAGTCATCTCGGCGCCACCCGGCATGTGCTGGCCAACCGGCTGCAGAAGCTGGTCGAGCACGGCATCCTCGAGCGCATCGCCTACCGCGAACGGCCGCCGCGCTCCGAGTACAAGCTGACCGAGAAGGGCCTCGAGCTGTACCCGGTGATCGTCTCGCTGCTCGGCTGGGGCGACCGCTGGATGGCCGGCGCCGACGGCCCACCGGTCCAGCTCGTGCACCGCGCCTGCGGCCACCGCATGCTGCCCGTGCACACGTGCCCGGAATGCGGCGAGCGCATCGGGGCGCGCGACGTCACGGCGCAGCTGAGCCCGTCGCTGCGGCGCTAGCGCGCACCTGCGAGCTCCGCTCCGGCGCTCGCCGGCCTGAGAGTGGAGGGCGCCGGGCCCTCGGCGCCGTGCTGGCGATGGGCACCCCGTCCGCGGCTTTGCCCAAAAAAGAGAACGCAAACCACGGAGTACGCGGATACGAGCCGTGGAAACGGACTTCTGAGGGTTCTCTCCGTGAAATCCGTCAATCCGCGTAATCCGTGGTCGGCTTTTCGCTTTTATGGGCAAAGCCCCCGTCCGCCACCCCCGGCGCCGAGGGCCCGGCGCCCTCCAATGCGTGCGTGCGATGACTGCGTTACGCCAGCGCCCGCGCGGCGAAGAACTGCCCGATACAGCGGTCGTGCCAGGGCTCGGTGCTGTCGCGTGCGTGGAAGCCGACGTGGCCGCCGCCCGGGGCCAGCAACGGCACGAGGTGTGGATTGCGCGACCAGTCGTAGGCCGCGTACGCATCGGGCGGGATCCAGGGGTCGTCGAGCGCGTGGACGACCAGCGTCGGGATGCGGATGTCGTCGAGGAAGCCGCGCGCCGAGTTGACCGCGTAGTACTCGGCCGCGCCGCTCCAGCCGTTGCGCGGCGCGACGAAGCGGTCGTCGAACTCCCAGATGCTGGCGGCGCCGCGGATGCGCTCGGCGTCGTCGGCCGGCAGCGCCGGCGCGGCGAGCGCCTCGAGCTTCATCCAGTGCAGCAGGTTGCGGTGGTAGACGCGGTTGCGGCGCATGAGGATACGGCGCGAGGCGGCGGCGAGGTCGATCGGCGCCGACACCGCCGCCGCGGCGGCGATCGGGAAGCCGCCGCCGTGCTCGGCGAGGAACTTGAGCAGCATATTGCCGCCGAGCGAGTAGCCGACCAGGCACAGGCCGCGCGCGAGCAGCGCCGGCTCGAGGGCGCCCAGCGCGTCGCGCAGATCGGCGCTGCGCCCGGCGTGATACTGCCAGCGGCAGTGCGGGCGCGAGGCGCCGGCGCCGCGCAGGTTGAGGCGCAGCACCGGGTGGCCGCGGCGCAGGAGGGCGGCGGCGCTGGTGGTCAGATAGGCGCTGTCCTCGCTGCCCGAGAGGCCGTGGATCAGCACCGCCAAGGGCTGCTGCGCGTCGGGCAGGCGGTGCAGTCGAGCGGCGAGCCGGTCGCCGCTGCCGTCGGCCAGCGGCAGCAACAGCCGCTCCCCCGCATCCGCCAGCGGCGTGCGCGGCGGCCGCAGCGTGTTGCGCAGCGTCTGCAGATCGCCCCCCCACCACGGTGCCCGCGGGCGGAAGGAGGGGAAGGGGAGGGGCGGCGCGTCGGCAGCGTCGGAGCGCATCGTCAGGCAGTCTTGCCGCAGAATCGGCCGCCCCACAACCGGGCCGCCGCCCCACCTCCGCGCCGCGCGGTCGGGTGGTCGTCGAC